>NZ_JANION010000081.1:0-22949 GCF_024610815.1 Mixta sp. | reverse complement strand
GGGCTGCTCTTTTTCCGTCGCCAATACGTCATGCCAGGTTACCGTTTTACCCATGACAATCTCCCTTTCTTGTAAACAAAACATCAGAGTAGCGACTCTACGCCAGCGAGCAAGCCTTTAAAAAAAATTGAAAATTTACAAAAATAATTCATCGGTAAAATTTGATTTAAAACAAAAATTTAGCTTTGTAACCCGTTTGAGTGAAAGGGACTAATTGACCTTGGTCAAAGTTGGCCCTGCCACAGGTTGGTATATAGAGTCTCGGAAGTTTTAAACGCAAACCTGACGCCGTTAATGGCGTTAGCGTCATTACGCCTGGGAGGCAACTATGATTACAGGTATCCAAATTACAAAAACCAACAACAGCGCGCTGCTCAACTCATTCTGGTTACTGGATGACGAAAAATCCGAAGCGCGTTGCGTCTGTGCAAAAGGCGAGTACACCGAAGATCAGGTGGTGCCGGTGAGCGATCTGGGCCAGTTTGAGTATCGTGAAGTGCCGCTGGAAATGAAACCACAGGTGCGCGTTGAAGGCGGTCAGCATCTGAACGTTAACGTGCTGCGTCGCGAAACGCTGGAGGATGCGGTTAAGCACCCGGAAAAATATCCGCAGCTGACTATTCGCGTGTCCGGTTATGCCGTACGTTTTAACGCGCTTACGCCAGAACAGCAGCGTGATGTGATTACTCGTACCTTTACTGAAAGCCTGTAAGCGAAAAAGCGTGGCAATCGTTGAAGGAATGTTGAAAAAAGCGACAACGTTACGCAGTAAATAAAGGCCAATAAAACAAGGGGTTTTCGCTTTATTGGCGAGGGTCAGTTTTGGGCAATGCCGCTTTTAACGTACTGCATTCAAATTAACAGTCTGTTAACCATTATTCAGTTAATAGCCTAAATAAAAACCGCCGTTTTACGGCGGTTTTTTGTAGCGTGGAGCAATTATTCAGCGTTTTCTTTGTTGCTGCTGGCGCTGTCGGCGGCAGGCTTGCGTCGCTTACCGATATTTTTCCGGTCGCGATGGCGTACCTTAACGCGCGGCTTATTCTCGTCTTCTTTTTTCTTCTCTTTCTCTTTGCGCTTCGCCAGCACTTTCTTCGACGGCTTGCCTTTAAGTTTTTGGCTTGGCGCGCGCGTTACCGGACGCAGCTCATCAATCGTACGCGCTTTCAACGGCTCGCTGATATAGCGGCTGATTTTATCCAACAGCAGATAATCGTGCGCTTCTACCAGCGACAGCGCGGTGCCTTTGCGACCGGCGCGGCCCGTGCGGCCGATGCGATGCAGATAGACATCCGCGGTACGCGGCAGGTCGAAGTTGAATACGTGACTGACATCATCCACATCGATGCCGCGTGCGGCGACGTCGGTAGCGACCAGCACGTTAACGCGACCATCCATCAGACGCTTCAGCGCTTCGTTACGCTTCGCCTGCACCATTTCGCCTTCCAGATAGCTGGCGTTGATACCCGCTTCGCGCAGCCAGCCCACCAGCTCATGCACGCGCTCGCGCTTGCGCACAAAGACGATAGAGCGTGATACATCCGGCTGCTTCAGCAGATGCACCAGCAGTTTGGTTTTATGCGCCACGTCGTCGGCGCGGTAATACCACTGCTGGATCTTCTTGCGCTCGCGACGCGACGGATCGGAATCGATCTCCACAGGCTCATTCAACAGGCGCTCGGCGAAGTCTTTAATGCCGTCGCCTTCCAGCGTGGCGGAGAAAAGCATCGTCTGCTTACGCCAGCGGGTCTCCCCGGCGATGGTTTCGATATCCTGGGCAAAGCCCATATCCAGCATGCGATCCGCTTCATCGAGGATCAGAATTTCTACCGCCCGGCAGTCGAAGTTTTCTTCTTTGATGTACTGCAACAGGCGCCCCGTGGTCGCCACCACCACATCCTGGTTTTCGCTGAACACTTCGGCATGATTCATATAGGCCACGCCGCCGGTAATGGTGGCGATGTCCAGCTGAGTATGTTTCGCCAGCGCCTGGGCCTGCTCTGCGACCTGCATCGCCAGCTCACGCGTTGGCGTCAGGATCAGAACCCGTGGCGGGCCAGATTTTTTACGAGGAAAATCCAGCAGGTGCTGTAGCGCCGGCAAAAGATAGGCCGCCGTTTTCCCGGTCCCGGTTGGTGCTGAACCCAGCACGTCGCGTCCATCCAGCGCGGCGGGGATCGCTTCGGCCTGGATAGCGGTGGGGCGGGAAAAGCCTTTGTCCTGCAATGCGTCCAGCAGGCTTTCATCAAGTTCGAGTTCGGAAAATGTGCTTGCGGTCATGGTCTACCTCAGTTTGGGGCGCTGATTATAGACAGATTGGCGACGATCTTCATCTGTTTGTCGGCAGTTTATGGCTTTTAACCCTTTCTTATTTCCCCTATGCTGACACCGTTTTTGTCTTTGGTCCTGATTATGTCGCAATCAAAACCGCCATTACGTGGCAACGGCTTCACTTTTAAACGTTTTTTTATTGCGCACGATCGCTGCGCCATGAAGGTCGGCACCGACAGCATTCTGCTGGGCGCGTGGGCGCCGGTTGCGCAGGCGGTACGCATTCTTGATATTGGCACCGGTAGCGGTCTGCTGGCGCTGATGCTGGCGCAGCGCACTGCGGAATCGGTAGAGATCGACGCGGTTGAGCTGGACGGCGACGCGGCAGCGCAGGCGGCGGAGAATGCCGCGCAGTCGCCGTGGGCGGCGCGAATTCGCATTCATCAGGCGGACATTTTCAGCTGGGCGATGCAGCAGGAAAAACGTTATTCCCTGATCGTCAGCAATCCGCCTTATTTCAAACCGGGCCCGGCCTGCGCGACCCCGGCCCGCGATAATGCTCGTGCTACCCACACCTTGACCCATGAGGATCTGCTGCGCAGCGCGGAGACGCTAATCAGTGAAGAAGGGTACTTTTGCCTGGTGCTACCGGAAGAGGAAGGAAAGCGTTTTGTCGCGTTGGCGCTAACGCGCGGCTGGCATCTGCGCTTTCGCAACGACATTGCGGAAAACGATACGCGGCTGCCGCACCGCGTGCTGTTAGGGTTTTCGCCGGCGCCTGGCGAAGTGTTGCTGGAGCGCCTGGTGATTCGTGGGCCAGACCGCTGTTATTCTCCCGCCTTTTGCAGCCTGACCCAGGATTTTTATCTGTTTATGTAGCCCGGCGGCGTCAGGATAGTCGGAGCCGATTCCGGCTGCGTCTCAGGATAGTCGAGGGTATAGTGCAGCCCGCGACTCTCCTTGCGCTGCATGGCGCAACGAATAATCAGCTCCGCCACCTGCAACAGGTTCCGCAGCTCCAGCAGATTATTGGAAATGCGGAAGTGGCGGTAATATTCCTCGATCTCCTGCTGCAACAGCGCGATGCGTCGGCTGGCGCGCTCCAGACGTTTAGTGGTGCGCACGATGCCGACGTAATCCCACATAAACAGCCGCAGCTCATGCCAGTTATGCTGGATCACCACTCTTTCGTCGGAATCATCCACCTGGCTTTCATCCCAGGCGGGCAGATTATCGACGCGGGTGACCTGTGGCAGGCTAGCCAGCATATCTTCGGCCGCCGACCAGCCGTAAACCAGGCACTCCAGCAGCGAATTGGAGGCCATGCGATTCGCGCCATGCAGGCCGGTATAGCTGACTTCGCCAATCGCATAGAGCCCGTCGATATCAGTACGTCCATGATGATCGACCATCACGCCGCCGCAGGTATAGTGGGCCGCCGGCACCACCGGAATCGGCTCGCGGGTTAAATCGAAGCCCAGCGACCGCAGTTTTTCGTCAATCATCGGGAAGTGGGCGCGGATAAAATCGGCCGGCTGATGACTGATATCAAGATACATGCAGTCGGCGCCGAGGCGTTTCATTTCATGATCGATAGCCCGCGCCACGATATCGCGCGGCGCCAGTTCGCCGCGCGCGTCGAAGTCGGGCATAAAGCGGCTGCCGTCAGGACGCCGTAAATAAGCGCCTTCGCCGCGCAGGGCTTCGGTCAGTAAAAAGTTACGCGCCTGTGGATGATACAGGCAGGTTGGATGGAACTGATTGAATTCCAGGTTCGCGACGCGGCAGCCGGCGCGCCAGGCCATAGCGATGCCGTCGCCAGAAGCGACGTCGGGATTGGTGGTATATTGATAAACCTTCGCTGCGCCGCCGGTGGCCAGCACCACGGCGCGCGCGCTGCAGGTCTCAACCCGCTCCAGATTGCGGTTCCAGAACCAGGCCCCCAGCACGCGCCGCGAGCCTGGCAGTCCCAGACGATCGGAAAGGATAAGGTCGACGGCGTTGGTGCGCTCCAGGATACGGATATTAGGATGGCTCATCGCCTGAGAAACCAGCGTGGTGACCACTTCGCGTCCGGTGGCGTCGGCGCTGTGTAAAATGCGGCGATGGCTGTGACCGCCTTCGCGCGTCAGATGATAGCGCTCCTCGCCATCAGGCTGTGTCTCTTTATCAAAGGCGACGCCATGTTCAATCAGCCACTCAACGCAGTGGCGCGCATTGCGCGCGATAAAATCCACCGCATCGCGATCGCAAAGACCAGCGCCAGCGACCAGCGTATCTTCCACATGGGCTTCGATACTGTCCATTTCGTCGAAAACGGCGGCGATGCCGCCCTGCGCATAAAAGCTGGAGCCTTCGCTGACCGGGCCTTTGCTCAGAACCATAACCTGCTGAGTTTGCGCCAGGCGCAGCGCCAGCGAGAGACCCGCCGCGCCGCTGCCAATAATCAAAACGTCACACTGATAATCGGAAATTTCGCTCATGGTGTTTATTTTACTAAACAAGTGGTCAGCAGAGCATAAGGCGAAACGGCGCGATTAAAAAGCGATAAAGCGTCGAAAGGCACGATCTGGCGCAATGCAATGTATCCAGCGTTTATGGCAGGGTAGGATAACTCTGTGCGGTGTTTATTATGATTAACAAAGGACAATAATTGCGCTTTGGTGATGAAAATGTCATGCGCATCGGGTACTCTGCGGCTTACGCCCGGTAATCGGTTAACTACGATCAAAAACAGCAGCGGCGTACGTTTTCTCAGCATGCTCAATAATCCAGACGTGTAAAAGTACCCGGTGAGGCAATAAAAAAACGGCGTAACTGAACTAATGTCTAATGACCGGCTCTAATGAGGGCTTGCTCATAAACTTGAGTGTTTGCTGGTGGTTCATTTACGCGTGGAGAATGATTTGGGGAGATATTACCTCGGATGAGCGAGCAATTAACGGATCAGATTCTCGTTGAGCGGGTACAGAAAGGAGATCAGAAGTCATTCAATTTACTGGTTGTTCGTTACCAGCATAAAGTGGCGAGCCTGGTTTCACGCTACGTTCCGTCAGGCGACGTGCCCGATGTCGTACAGGAATCTTTTATCAAAGCGTATCGCGCGCTGGACTCTTTCCGCGGCGATAGCGCGTTTTACACCTGGCTATACCGTATTGCCGTTAATACCGCGAAAAACTATCTGGTCGCTCAGGGCCGCCGTCCGCCATCCAGCGATGTGGATGCGATAGAGGCGGAAAACTTTGAAAGCGCGGGCGCGCTAAAAGAAATATCGAACCCTGAGAACTTAATGTTGTCTGATGAGTTGAAACAGATAGTGTTCCGTACCATTGAGTCGCTCCCGGAGGATTTGCGCATGGCGATCACCCTGCGGGAGTTGGATGGTTTAAGCTATGAAGAGATAGCGGCCATCATGGATTGTCCGGTAGGCACCGTGCGCTCGCGCATTTTCCGCGCGCGAGAGGCCATTGACAACAAAGTTCAACCGCTTATCCAACGTTAGCGATAACGGATACAGGAAGGGTACTAAGGCATGCAGAAAGAAAAACTTTCCGCTTTAATGGATGGCGAAACTTTGGACAACGAAGTGATCTCCGCATTGTCTAAAGACGCTACACTGCAGCAAAGCTGGGAGAGCTACCATCTTATCCGCGATACGCTGCGTGGTGATGTCGGCGACACCGTCCATTTTGATATCGCCGCGCGCGTCGCCGCTGCGATCGAACAGGAACCTGCTCGCAACGTAACCGCGTTTATCCCGGAAGCGCAGCCGGAACCCGCACGCTGGGAAAAAATGCCTTTCTGGAAGAAAATGCGTCCCTGGGCCGCGCAAATTACACAGGTTGGCGTGGCCGCTTGCGTCTCGCTGGCAGTGATCGTTGGCGTTCAGCACTATAATCAGCCGCAGGAGTCGGGTCAGGCTTCTGAAGCGCCGGTGTTCAATACGCTGCCGATGATGGGCAAAGCGTCGCCGGTCAGCCTCGGCGTGCCGTCCGACAGCTTTGACACCAACAGCGCCAGCCAGCAAGTGCAGGAGCAGCGTCGTCGGGTCAATGCCATGCTGCAGGATTACGAACTGCAGCGTCGCTTGCATACCGAGCAGATGCAATTTGATCCCACCGGCCCGCAACAGGCTCAGGTTCAGGTTCCAGGAAATCAGTCGTTAGGAATACAGCAGCAGTAATGAAGCAACTCTGGTGTGCCGTTAGCCTTCTGGCTGGCGGCCTGTTTTATTCAGCCATCGCCCCGGCGCAGGAAACTGCGTCCGGGGCGTTGTTGCAACAGATGGAACAGGCCAGTCAGTCCCTTAATTATGAACTCGCTTATATCAACGTTTCCCGGCTGGGCATCGAATCGCTGCGCTATCGCCACGCGGTGATCGATAACAAGATTTACGCGCAGCTGCTGCAGATGGATGGACCGCGTCGGGAAGTGATCCAGCGCGGTAACGATATCAGCTACTTCGAGCCGGGGCTTGAGCCGTTTTCGCTGCCCGGCACGCACATTGTCGATGCGTTGCCGGCAGTCGTTAACGCCGATTTCAAGCGCCTGACCACCAGCTACGATTTTGTGCCGGTGGGCCGTACGCGCATTGCCGATCAGCTGTGCGAAGTGGTGCGCATCGTGGCGCGCGACGGTACGCGCTACAGCTATATCGTCTGGCTCGACAGTGAAACCAAGCTGCCGCTGCGTATCGATCTGCTCGATCGCGACGGCGAAACGCTGGAACAGTATCGCGTGGTTAGCTTCGCCGTCGACGAGGGTGTGCGCAACCTGATGCAGGGGCTGGAGAAAGCGAACCTTCCGCCGTCGCTCTCGGTGCCGGAAGGGCAAAAAGTCAGCTTTAACTGGACGCCAGGCTGGCTGCCAGCGGGAATGACGGAAGTGGCGCAGAGCCGCCGTACGCTGCCTTCTATCGATAAACCTGTCGAATCAAGATTTTATTCCGACGGCCTTTTCAGTTTCTCGATAAACGTCAGCCCGGCGGATAAAAGCAGTACGACGCAGCTGTTGCGCACTGGCCGTCGAACGGTGCAAACTGCTACGCGCAACAACACTGACATTACTATTGTCGGCGAACTGCCGCCCGCGACGGCGAAGCGTATCGCCGACAGCATCAACTTAGGTACGCAACGATGATGAGAGAATGGGCCACGGTGGTTGCGTGGCAGGACGGCATCGCCACGCTGCACTCGGAAGTGAAAACGACCTGCAACAGCTGCTCGGCGCGTAAAGGGTGCGGCAGCGCCATGCTGAACAAGCTGGGGCCGAAAAACGCGCACGTGATGCAGATCGCCAGCGAAAAGCCGCTGCAGCCGGGCCAGCGCGTAGAGCTGGGCATCCGCGAAAGCAGCCTGCTGGGATCGGCGCTGCTGGTGTATATGACGCCGCTGCTCGGATTGTTCCTGCTGGCGGGCCTGTTCCAGATGCAGTTCCATACCGATCTGGCGGCCGCCTGCGGCGCGCTGCTCGGCGGCATCGGCGGCTTTATCGTCGCGAAAGGCGTCTCGTCGCGCTTTGGCGCTCGCGAAGCCTTCCAGCCGGTTATTCTCAATATCATGCTTCCCCCCGACGCGCTGCGCGTGGAGCAAGAGGCGCTGTAAGCTTTCGCCGGACGGGCAATCCTCGTTCGGCTAATGTTTTGCGCTTTTTTTCACCACCATCGCGGCAAATACGCTATCATCCCGTTTTCCTTGCTTTATCTCCCGGCGCGATGATTCCACCACCCTGATATGTCGTGTACAATGCGCCTTTCGGGCCGTCTCCGCCTGTGATATTACACGCTCTCCTGAGGTTGCATCGCGAGAGTTTCAGCATTTGTAAGGCAGAATAACCTCCATAATGAAGCATATAAGAAACTTTTCGATCATCGCGCACATTGACCACGGCAAATCAACGTTATCAGATCGTCTGATCCAGATTTGCGGCGGCTTAACCGATCGTGAAATGGCAGCGCAGGTTCTGGACTCAATGGATCTGGAGCGTGAGCGCGGCATCACAATTAAAGCGCAGAGCGTGACGCTCGATTACAAAGCGCCGAACGGCGAAACTTACCAGCTCAATTTTATCGATACCCCAGGCCATGTGGACTTCTCCTATGAAGTATCACGCTCTCTTGCCGCCTGCGAAGGTGCGCTGCTGGTGGTAGATGCAGGGCAGGGCGTGGAAGCGCAGACGCTGGCTAACTGCTATACCGCCATGGAAATGGATCTGGAAGTGGTGCCGGTACTGAACAAAATCGATCTGCCGGCCGCCGATCCCGATCGCGTTTCGCAGGAGATTGAAGATATCGTCGGCATCGACGCCACCGACGCGGTGCGCTGCTCGGCGAAAACCGGCGTAGGCGTCCCGGACGTGCTGGAGCGCCTGGTGCGCGACATCCCGCCGCCGGAAGGCGATCCCAACGGCCCGCTGCAGGCGCTGATCATCGACTCCTGGTTCGATAACTACCTGGGCGTCGTCTCGCTGGTGCGCATCAAAAACGGCACGCTGCGCAAAGGCGAAAAAATTAAGGTAATGAGCACCGGTCAGGTCTATAACGCCGACCGTCTCGGCATCTTCACGCCGAAGCAGGTCGATCGCGATGCGCTTAACTGCGGCGAAGTCGGCTGGCTGGTTTGCGCCATTAAAGACATCCTCGGCGCACCGGTGGGCGATACCCTGACAGGCGCCAAAATGCCGGCGGAAAAGGCGCTGCCGGGCTTTAAGAAAGTGAAGCCGCAGGTCTATGCCGGCCTGTTCCCGATAAGCTCCGATGACTATGAAGCGTTCCGCGACGCGCTGGGCAAGCTGAGCCTGAACGACGCCTCGCTGTTCTACGAGCCGGAAAGCTCAACGGCTCTGGGCTTTGGTTTCCGCTGCGGCTTCCTTGGCCTGCTGCATATGGAGATCATTCAGGAGCGTCTGGAGCGTGAATACGATCTCGACCTGATCACCACCGCGCCGACCGTAGTCTATGAAGTGGAAACCACCGGCGGTGAGATTATCTACGTCGACAGCCCTTCCAAGCTGCCGCCGTTAAACAACATTAATGAGCTGCGCGAGCCGATCGCGGAGTGTCATATGCTGCTGCCGCAGGAATATCTGGGCAACGTGATCACCCTCTGCGTTGAGAAGCGCGGCGTGCAGACCAACATGGTCTATCACGGCAACCAGGTGGCGCTGACTTATGAAATCCCGATGGCGGAAGTGGTGCTGGACTTCTTCGACCGCCTGAAGTCGACCTCGCGCGGCTACGCCTCGCTGGACTACAACTTCAAGCGCTTCCAGGCGTCGGACATGGTGCGCGTGGACGTGCTGATCAACTCCGAGCGCGTCGATGCGCTGGCGCTGATCACCCACCGTGATAACGCGCCGTATCGCGGTCGCGAGCTGGTCGAGAAGATGAAAGAGCTGATCCCGCGCCAGCAGTTTGATATCGCTATCCAGGCGGCGATCGGCAACCACATCATCGCCCGTTCGACGGTTAAACAGCTGCGTAAAAACGTACTCGCGAAATGCTACGGCGGCGACGTCAGTCGTAAGAAAAAGCTGTTGCAGAAGCAGAAAGAAGGTAAGAAGCGCATGAAGCAGGTCGGCAACGTCGAGCTGCCGCAGGAAGCGTTCCTGGCCATTCTCCACGTGGGCAAAGACGGCAAATAAGGATATCTGATGGCTAATATGTTCGCCTTGATTCTGGCGATAGCGACGCTGGTCACCGGCATCATCTGGTGCATCGACCGGTTCAAGTGGGCGCCGGCGCGTCGCGCGCAGCAGGCTCAGGCGCAGGCGCAAACCGGCGGCACGCTGGATAACGCCACGCTGACGAAAGTCGCGAAGCAGCCGGGCTGGGTGGAAACGGCCGCGTCGGTCTTTCCGGTGCTGGCTGTGGTGTTTGTGGTGCGCTCGTTTATTTACGAGCCGTTCCAGATCCCGTCCGGTTCGATGATGCCGACGCTGCTGATCGGCGATTTTATCGTGGTGGAGAAGTTCGCCTACGGCATTAAAGATCCGATTACCCAGACCACGCTGATCCCGACCGGGCATCCCGCGCGCGGCGACATCGCGGTGTTTAAATACCCGAAGGATCCGAGCCTCGATTATATTAAACGCGTTATAGGTCTGCCGGGCGACCGCGTGACCTACGACGCGCTGAATAAAACGCTGACGGTGAACCCGGCGTG
Organism: Mixta sp.; assembly: GCF_024610815.1. Lineage (NCBI taxonomy): Bacteria > Pseudomonadati > Pseudomonadota > Gammaproteobacteria > Enterobacterales > Erwiniaceae > Mixta > Mixta sp. The sequence continues at coordinate 12,516 of NZ_JANION010000081.1, read as the reverse complement.
CGACAGCGGCAAAGCCTGCGACAAAGCGTTGCCGATCACCTATTCGGACGTGGCGCCAAGTAACTTTATTCAGACCTTCAGCGGTTTTGACGGCAATGAATCGGGCAACGGTTTCTGGCAGGTGCCGCAGGGCGAAACCATGCGCGGCGGCCTGCGTCTGGCGACCCGTAAAGAAACGTTAGGTGACGTCACCCACAATATTTTGCTGGTAACTGAGGCGCAAAGTCAGGCCAGCATGTATTATCAGCAGCCGGGACAGCCGCAGGCGAGCTGGGTCGTGCCTGCCGGCCACTACTTTATGATGGGCGATAACCGCGATAACAGCGCTGACAGCCGTTATTGGGGCTTCGTGCCGGAAAAAAATCTGGTTGGTAAAGCGACCGCCATCTGGATGAGCTTTGAAAAGCAGGAAGGAGAATGGCCTACCGGCGTTCGCCTGAGTCGTATCGGCGGCATCCACTAAATCGGACCGTCTGTAAAACGGATGGCTTCCCGCAGGCGGGAAGCCACTGCAAACGAAACTGTTTAGCGTTGACCGTCGTCAGCCCTGTTTCGTATGCAGCATAATTGACGCATTGTTGAAATTGGTATCGCATGAATCCCATCCTCATTAATAAGCTTCAGCGAAAGCTGGGCTACACTTTTACTCATCAGGAACTACTGCAGCAGGCATTAACCCACCGGAGTGCCAGCAGTAAACACAACGAGCGTCTGGAGTTTCTCGGCGATTCCATCCTGAGCTTTGTTATCGCCAATGCGCTCTATCACCGCTTTCCTCGCGTGGATGAAGGCGATATGAGCCGTATGCGCGCGACGCTGGTGCGCGGCAATACGCTGGCGGAGATGGCGCGCGAATTTGACTTAGGCGAATGCCTGCGTCTGGGGCCTGGCGAGCTGAAAAGCGGCGGCTTCCGTCGGGAATCGATCCTTGCCGATACGGTAGAAGCGTTGATCGGCGGCGTATTCCTCGACAGCGATATTCAGACGGTGGAAAGGCTGATCCTTAGCTGGTATCAGAGCCGACTGGATCAAATCAGTCCGGGCGACAAACAGAAAGATCCAAAAACGCGTCTGCAGGAGTATCTGCAGGGTCGCCATCTGCCGCTGCCCTCCTATCTGGTGGTGCAGGTGCGTGGCGAAGCGCATGACCAGGAATTTACCATTCACTGTCAGGTGAGCGGCATGGCGGAGCCGGTGGTGGGCACCGGGTCGAGCCGTCGCAAAGCTGAACAGGCAGCGGCCGAACAGGCGCTGATTAAGTTAGGACTCGAATGAGCGAACAAGAGATGCACTGCGGCTTTATTGCGATTGTCGGCCGCCCAAACGTTGGAAAATCGACGCTGCTGAACCAGCTTCTGGGGCAGAAGGTTTCCATTACCTCGCGTAAACCGCAAACCACGCGCCACCGCATCATGGGCATTCATACGGAAGGCGCGTATCAGGCGATCTACGTTGATACCCCAGGCCTGCATATCGAAGAAAAACGGGCGATCAACCGCCTGATGAACCGCGCCGCCAGCAGCTCCATCGGCGACGTCGAGCTGGTTATCTTCGTGGTAGAAGGCACGCGCTGGACGGCGGACGACGAGATGGTTCTCAACAAGCTGAAAGAGAACAAAGTGCCGGTGCTGCTGGCGATCAATAAAGTCGACAACATCACCGACAAGTCGATCCTGCTGCCGCATATGCAGTTCCTCAGCCAGCAGATGGATTTTATGGATGTGGTGCCGATCTCCGCTGAAAGCGGCAAAAATGTCGACACTATCGCCAGCATCGTGCGCAAGCGCCTGCCGGTAGCCGAACATCACTTCCCGGAAGATTACATTACTGACCGTTCGCAGCGCTTTATGGCCTCGGAAATCATTCGTGAAAAACTGATGCGTTTCCTGGGCGCCGAGTTGCCCTATTCGGTCACGGTGGAAATTGAGCAGTTCATCACCAACGAACGCGGCGGCTACGATATCAACGGTCTGATCCTGGTTGAACGTGAAGGCCAGAAAAAGATGGTGATCGGCAACAAAGGCGCCAAGATTAAAACCATCGGCATCGAAGCCCGTAAGGATATGGAAGAGCTGTTCGAGATGAAAGTGCATCTTGAACTGTGGGTCAAAGTGAAGTCCGGCTGGGCAGATGACGAGCGTGCGCTGCGTAGCCTGGGCTATGTTGACGATCTCTGATTGCTGAATGGAAGGCTGGCAGCGCGCTTTTGTTCTGCATGGACGGCCCTGGAGCGAAACCAGCCTGATGCTGGATCTCTTTACGGAAAACCATGGGCGGGTGCGCGTCATCTCCAAAGGCGCGCGTTCGAAGCGCTCCCATCTTAAGGGGGCGCTCCAGCCTTTCACGCCGCTGCTGGTGCGCTGGGGCGGGCGCGGCGAGGTCAAAACCCTGCGCAACGTCGAAGCCGTTTCGTTGGCGCTGCCGCTGAGCGGCATCGCGCTCTACTGCGGTCTTTACGTCAACGAGCTGTTGGCGCGCGTGCTGCAGCATGAAACCCCGTTTCCTGAACTCTTCTTCGATTACCTTCACTGTCTCCAGTCTCTTGCGGAAGCCAACGGCAGCCCGGAACCGGCCCTGCGCCGTTTTGAGCTGGCGCTGCTGGGCCATATGGGTTACGGCGTCGACTTCCTGCACTGCGCCGGCACCGGCGAGGATATTGAAGACGGCATGACCTACAGCTATCGTGAAGAGAAAGGCTTTATCGCCAGCCTGGTGATCAATCAGCGCAGCTTTACCGGACGACAGCTGCGGGCGCTGTATGAGCGCGAGTTTCCCGACGGCGATACGCTGCGCGCCGCCAAACGCTTTACCCGCATGGCGCTGAAGCCGTGGCTGGGCGGCAAACCGTTAAAAAGTCAGGAGCTGTTCCGTCAGTTCATCCCTAAAAAACGCGCGGATGCACAAAACAATCAGGAATAAACCCAGCGCGCGCCGAAGGCGTGGCGCTGCCTGCATAACTACAACATTCTGAGGACTGTTATGGCTGAGTTGTTATTAGGCGTCAATATCGATCATATCGCCACCGTGCGTAATGCGCGCGGCACCCACTACCCCGATCCGGTGCAGGCGGCCTTTGTGGCCGAACAGGCGGGCGCCGACGGCATTACCGTTCACCTGCGCGAAGATCGTCGCCACATCACCGATCGTGATGTGCGTCTGCTGCGTCAGACCATTGAAACGCGCATGAATCTGGAGATGGCGGTGACGGAAGAAATGCTGGCGATCGCCTGCGAGCTGAAGCCGCATTTCTGCTGTCTGGTGCCGGAAAAGCGTGAGGAAGTCACCACCGAAGGCGGGCTGGACGTAGCGGGACAGCAGGAGAAAATCAGCGCGGCGGTGCAGCGCCTTAACGCGGCGGGTATTCTGGTATCGCTGTTTATTGACGCCGACGAGCGGCAGATTGACGCCGCCGTAGCGGCGGGCGCGCCTTATATTGAAATTCATACCGGCGCTTACGCCGAAGCGGAAGAGGGCGAGGCGCGCGACGCCGAGCTGGCGCGCATCGCGCATGCGGCTACCTGGGCCGCCGCCAAAGGGCTGAAGGTGAACGCCGGCCACGGCCTGACCTATCACAACGTGCTGCCGATTGCCGCATTGCCGGAAATGCACGAGCTGAATATCGGTCACGCGATTATCGGGCGCGCGCTGATGAGCGGGCTGGCCGATGCGGTGAAAGAGATGAAGCTGCTGATGCGGGAAGCGCGTCGCTAATGGCTATTCTTGGGCTTGGCACCGATATCGTGGAAATCGAGCGCATCGAAGGGGTGATCTCCCGTTCGGGCGATCGCCTGGCGCGCCGCGTGCTGAGCGAAAACGAGTGGCGACAGTATCAGACTCACCAGCAGCCGGTGCGCTTCCTGGCGAAACGCTTCGCGGTGAAAGAGGCGGCGGCCAAAGCGTTCGGCACCGGCATTCGCGGCGGCCTGGCGTTTAATCAGTTTGAAGTTTATAACGATGCGTTGGGCAAGCCTGAGCTGCGCTTTTTCCAGCAGGCGGCGGAAGTGGCGGCGAAGCTGGGCGTGCGGCATGTGCATGTCACCCTGGCGGATGAGCGTCACTATGCCTGCGCGACGGTGATTATCGAAGGGTGAGGCGGCGACGCCTCATACCGCATGATGGATAACCACAAACTTTTCCCACAGCTGTTCGCGTTCTTCGCGGTGCGCCGGATCGGCGATGATGGTGTTATCGATAGGACAGACGCTCTGGCAGGTCGGGGTATCATAGTGCCCCACGCATTCGGTGCAGAGATAAGGATCGATAACGTAGATCTCATCGCCCATCGATATCGCCTGGTTGGGGCACTCCGGTTCGCACATATCGCAGTTAATACATTTTTTGGTAATCAGTAACGCCATAATGTCCCCGGTCCTGCCTGAATAGCCTGAAGCGCGGCCATTATACGCCCGTGAACAGATCATACCAGTTTTTTTACCAGCGCCTCGCTGTGCCGGATATAGTTGGAAGCGCGCTCCGCATCCTGCTGCACCAGCGCCATAAACAGCAGATCGGTGAGCGCCAGCTGCGCGGAGGTCGACGAGATAGCGGCGCTGCGGGTGCTCTGTTCTTCCGCGACGGTATAAAGGCAGTGGGTGGCGCACTGCTGCAACGTATTCGGCGTAAAGCCGGTAAAGGCCAGCACCCATGCGCCGACGCGTGCCGCCTCCTGCGCGGCGAGATTGATCTCCCGCCGTTCGCCGCTGTAAGAGATCGCCAGCAGCAGATCCCCGGCGCGCAGCGCCTGTACGCTGGCCAGCAGCGCGTGCATATCCTGTTCGGCCACGGCGCTGATGCCGATCTTCATCAGCTTCCATGAAAAATCTTTCGCCACCAGACCGGAAGCGCCAATGCCCACCAGCACAATGCGGCCGGCGCGCTTAATCAGGTCGAGCGTCTCCATCAGCTTATCTTCGCTGTTGATGTCCAGCGTGGCGCGAATGGCGGAAACCTTCTCGGTAAACAGCTTTTCGCCCACCACCTTCAGCGGATCGCCGCTAAGAATATGGTTATGCACCGTAATCGCGTCTTTCGCCCGCAGCGATTCGCTCAGCGCCAGCTTCAGCGCCGGGAAACCCTTATAGCCCAGCTTCTGCGCGAACTTCACCACGCTTGACTGGCTTACGCCCGCTTCCAGCGCCAGACGCGGCGAGCTGAGCTGACAGGCGTGGCCGGGCTGCGCCAGCAAATAATCGGCCAGCCGGCGCTCATTCAGCGCCAGCCCTGGATAAAGCTGGCGAATGCGTAACAGGGCGCTCATGGCGGCTCCTTCAGATAGTTATTGCCCACTGCAAGCAGCGGGGCGGTAATAGTGTGGCCTGCTGCCTGAGCAGCTTACTCACTGGAGAGTAAGCATAAGACATTGATTCTCTAATTGTATAACGCGGATTGCCCCTGATGCCAAATCACATTGCGATGAGGCTGCCGTTAGCCAGCTATTGCTGCTACTGTCTACACTAATGAAGGCTGAAGCGAAAGGTTGATGAAGGAGAAGGGGTTAATGGCGGATTCGCAACGACGGGTAGTGTTTTTCGATCTGGACGGCACCTTACATCAACAGGATATGTTCGGCACCTTTATGCGCTATCTGCTGTGGCGACAACCGCTGAACCTGCTGCTGGTGGTTCCGCTATTGCCGATAGTGGGAATGGGGCTGCTGATTAAGGGACGCGCGGCGCGCTGGCCGATGAGCCTGCTGCTCTGGTCGATCACCTTCGGCCATAGCGAAGCGACGCTTCAGCGCCGCGAGGCGAGTTTCGCGCGCTGGTTCCGCCAACGGGTAGTGGCGTTTCCAGTGGTGCAGCAGCGGCTGACCGATTACCTGAGCAGCAACGACGCCGACGTTTGGTTAATTACGGGTTCGCCGCAGCCGCTGGTGGAGCAGGTTTACTACGACTCCGCCTTCCTGCCGCGCGTCAAGCTGATCGCCAGCCAGATGGAGCGTGCATGGGGCGGACGCATCCTTAGCCTGCGCTGCCTGGGCCATGAAAAAGTGGTGCAGCTGGAAGAGCAGATCGGTACGCCGCTGCAGCTGTACAGCGGCTATAGCGACAGCAAACAGGACAACCCGCTGCTTTTTTTCTGCCAGCACCGCTGGCGCGTAACACCGCAGGGCGAACTGCAACAGCTGGAATAATTTTGTCAGCCAACAGGTTTGGTTATAATGCCAGCCGCATTTTTCCGCTGGAGAGTACCGTGAGCGAAACGATTGATGAATACTGGATGCGCTATGCATTACAGCTGGCGCGTCGGGCGCGCGAGCAGGGCGAAGTTCCGGTCGGGGCGGTACTGGTGCAGGGCGATAAAGCGATCGGCGAAGGCTGGAACCGGCCGATAGGACAGCACGATCCAACCGCGCACGCGGAGATGATGGCGCTGCGTGAAGGCGGCAAAGTTCTGGAAAATTACCGCCTGCTGGACACCACCCTCTATGTCACGCTGGAGCCCTGCATTATGTGTGCCGGAGCGATTGTTCATAGCCGTATCGGTCGTCTGGTATTCGGCGCGCGCGATGAGAAAACCGGCGCCGCCGGATCGCTGATGGATATTCTGGGACATCCCGGCATGAATCATCAGGTCAGAGTGGAACAGGGCGTGCTGGCGGACGAATGCGCCGCGATGCTCAGTGACTTTTTTCGTATGCGCCGCGAACAGAAGCGGGCGCAGCGTCAGGCGCAGCGTGCCGCAGAGCAGGGGGCGACGCCGGGCAGCGCCGCTTAATTCATGGCGATGTCGGGCGCGACCGCCGGATAACCTTCCCCTAACGTGGCCTCCAGCGTTTTACGCTGGGCCAGTTTTTTCTCCTGCTCCTGTAAATAACCGACCAGGCTGAGCTGATACTTGCGGATATTTTCCACATAGTTATAGGCTTCCTGGCCGCGCGCGTAGCCGTAGGTGGTCTGGCTGTAATAGCGTTTCTGGCTCAGCATCGGCAGGCGCAGCTTTACATCCGCCCAGCTGTCGGGGTTGGCGCCCTGTTTTTGCGTTAGCTTGCGCGCGTCCAGCATATGGGCGTAGCCCATGTTATAGGCCGCCAGCGCAAACCAGATGCGTTCATCTTCCGGTACCGACTCCGGCACCTTTTCCATCATGTGCTGTAAATATTCACTGCCGCCGCGGATGCTCTGCTCCGGGTCGAGACGATCCGCCACCTGCAAACTGTCCGCCGTGTTGCGCGTCAGCATCATCAGCCCGCGCACGCCGGTCGGGGAGGTCGCCTGAGGATTCCAGTGCGATTCCTGATAGGAGATGGCCGCCAGCAGGCGCCAGTCGATCTGCGCGGCGTAACGCTCGAACAGCGGGCGGATATCGGGCAGGATATCGTCGATAGCGCGCAGGAAAGAGCGCGTATCGACATAGTCGAAGGCGCCGACGTGACCGAGATATTTCTCCTCCAGCCGCGCCATCGCGCCTTCCTCTTCCATCTGACTGAAAAAGTCGAGTATCGCCGCGTTCAGGCTGTCGTCCTCTTCACGCTGCATATACCAGGTGACCGGCTCCTCATCGGTAATGTCGAACGCCACCGCCAGCTGCGGGTGAATGCGCTGCAACAAGCCGATGGTGACTGAATCGCCGATGGTGTAATCCAGCTCGCCGTTGGCGACCGCTTCCAGCAGCGCTTTCGGTCCCTGATCGGTCGAGATCGCCCAGTCCAGATCGGGATACTGATTCTCTTTGATATTACGCAGCGTCGACATATAGGCTGAACCAGAGGCAACCGTCAGTCGGCCTTTCAGATTGCCCAGGTTTTTTGGCCGCGGCGTGCCGATGCGGTAAACCAGCTGCTGCGAAACGGAATAGTAGCTGGGGCCGGTGCGGAAGCGCGCCAGCCGTTCACTATTGTAAATCAGCCCGGCAGCCAGCAGATCGGCTTTGCCGTCGTCGAGATCGTCAAACAGGTCGTTCAGGTTCTGATGAACATTGACCTGCAGTTTGACGCCCAAATAATCGGCGAAGCGCTTCGCCAGCTCATAATCCATTCCGGCCGGGGCATTGTTGCTGGTGTAGTAAGTTAGCGGAGAATTAATGGTGCTGATTCGCAGCACCCCCCGCGATTTTATCTGCGCGATCTTGTCTTGCGCGCTGCCGTGCCAGGGAATGGTCGGCCAGAGCGCTACCGCCAGCAGGACGGTAATCAACCCGATCAGCAGATAATTAATTTTCAAATATTTCAAATATTTATCTCTCGGTGGCTCTCAGGCCTCTGTCTCTTCGGGCAGCGTTTGTTATCTATTAAATCCCAGAGCGTGGGGCATTTTGCGCAACAAAGCGGCGCAGAGCAACTGCAATAGCAGGATATGCGCAATTTTCAGGCTAATTCCAGGCGAGGAAAAATCCACGCAAACGGTTTCGTTAGGCGGGCCGTTTCTCTATAATATCGCCCGTTTTCCCTGTTGCGCCCAAAGAAGCGTCCTCCGGCGCTCTGACGAGAGATCTTAATGATGGAAATTCTGCGTGGTTCGCCCGCCCTGTCGGCATTTCGTGTAAACAAACTGCTGACCCGTTTTCAGGACGCTCACCTGCCGGTGAGTGATATTTACGCCGAGTATGTCCATTTTGCCGATGTCAGCGCACCGCTGAACGCAGAAGAAAAATCCCGCCTGCAACGCCTGCTGAAATATGGTCCTTCTCTCGCCGAACATGCGCCGCAAGGGCGTCTGCTGCTGGTAACGCCGCGTCCGGGCACCATCTCTCCCTGGTCCTCTAAAGCGACCGATATCGCGCACAACTGCGATCTGCCGCAGGTGCGTCGTCTGGAGCGTGGTCTGGCGTTTTACGTACAGGCGCCGCAGCTAACGGAAGCGCAGTGGACGCAGCTCGCCGCGCTGCTGCACGATCGCATGATGGAAACCGTGTATGACGATCTGGCCGATGCGGAAAAGCTGTTCGTTCAGCAGCAGCCACAGCCGCTGCAAAGCGTGGATATCCTGACGCAGGGGCGCGCGGCGCTGGAGCAGGCTAACCAGAAACTGGGCCTGGCGCTGGCCGACGACGAGATTGATTACCTGCTGGCCGCGTTTGAAAAACTGGGGCGCAACCCGAACGATATCGAGCTTTATATGTTCGCTCAGGCGAACTCCGAACACTGCCGCCATAAAATCTTCAACGCGGACTGGGTGATCGACGGCGTAGCTCAGCCGAAATCCCTGTTCAAAATGATCAAAAACACCTTCGCGCAGACGCCGGATTATGTCCTGTCGGCCTATAAAGACAACGCGGCGGTGATGGAAGGCTCCGAGGTCGGTCGCTTTTATGCCGACGCGCAGCGCGGCGTTTACGATTTCCATCAGGAACCGACCCATATCCTGATGAAAGTGGAAACCCATAACCACCCAACGGCGATCTCGCCGTGGCCTGGCGCGGCGACCGGATCCGGCGGCGAAATCCGCGATGAGGGCGCCACCGGCCGCGGCGCGAAGCCAAAAGCCGGTCTGGTGGGCTTCTCCGTTTCCAACCTGCGTATTCCCGGCTTCGAGCAGCCGTGGGAAGAGGATTTTGGCAAGCCCGATCGCATCGTCAGCGCGCTGGACATCATGACGGAAGGCCCGTTGGGCGGCGCGGCGTTTAACAACGAATTTGGCCGTCCGGCGCTGAACGGCTATTTCCGCACCTATGAAGAGCGGGTCGACAGCCACAACGGCAGCGAACTGCGCGGCTACCATAAGCCGATCATGCTGGCGGGCGGTATCGGCAATATCCGCGCCGATCACGTTCAGAAAGGCGAAATCAGCGTTGGCGCGAAACTGATCGTGTTGGGCGGCCCGGCAATGAATATCGGTCTGGGCGGCGGCGCGGCTTCTTCTATGACGTCAGGCCAGTCCGACGCCGATCTCGATTTCGCTTCGGTACAGCGCGACAACCCGGAAATGGAACGCCGCTGTCAGGAAGTGATCGACCGTTGCTGGCAGCTGGGCGAGCAGAACCCGATTCTGTTTATCCACGATGTGGGCGCGGGCGGCCTGTCGAACGCCATGCCGGAGCTGGTGAGCGACGGCGGCCGCGGCGGGCGTTTCAACCTGCGCGACATCCTCAACGATGAGCCGGGCATGAGCCCGCTGGAAGTTTGGTGCAACGAATCGCAGGAGCGCTATGTGCTGGCGGTGGCGCCGGACAAGCTGGCGCTGTTTGATCAACTTTGCCAGCGCGAGCGCGCCCCCTATGCGGTGATTGGCGAAGCGACGGAAGAACAGCACCTGACGCTCTCCGACAGCCACTTCGATAACCAGCCGATCGATATGCCGCTGGACGTGCTGCTGGGCAAAACGCCGAAGATGACGCGCGATGTGCGTCGTCAGCAGGCGCAGAACGAAGCCCTGGCGCGCGACGGCATGACGCTGGAAGAGGCGGTGAAGCGCGTGCTCCATCTGCCGACCGTAGCGGAAAAAACCTTCCTGATCACCATCGGCGACCGCAGCGTAACCGGCATGGTGGCGCGCGATCAGATGGTTGGCCCGTGGCAGGTGCCGGTAGCCAACTGCGCGGTGACGACCGCCAGCCTCGACAGCTACCACGGCGAAGCCTTTTCAATGGGCGAGCGCGCGCCGGTCGCGCTGCTCGATTTCGCCGCCTCGGCGCGTCTGGCGGTCGGCGAGGCGCTGACTAATCTGGCGGCGACCGATATTGGCGCGCTGAAGCGCGTCAAGCTCTCCGCTAACTGGATGGCCGCCGCCGGTCACCCTGGCGAAGACGCCGGCCTTTATGAGGCGGTAAAAGCGGTGGGCGAGGAACTTTGTCCGGCGCTGGGTTTGACCATTCCGGTGGGCAAAGACTCCATGTCGATGAAAACCCGCTGGCAGCAGGGTGACGAACAGCGTGAAATCACCGCGCCGCTGTCGCTGGTGATTACCGCCTTTGCACGCGTCGAGGATGTGCGCCGCACCGTTACGCCGCAACTGCGGGCGGAACAAGATAACGCGCTGCTGCTGATCGACCTTGGCAAAGGCCATAACGCGCTGGGCGCCACCGCGTTGGCGCAGGTCTTCCGTCAGCTGGGCGATAAGCCGGCCGATGTGCGCGACGTGCAGCAGCTGGCAGGCTTTTTTAACGCTATGCAGGCGCTGGTCAGCGCGGGCAAACTGCTGGCCTACCACGATCGCTCCGACGGCGGTCTGTTGGTAACCCTGGCGGAGATGGCTTTCGCCGGACACTGCGGCATCGACGCGGATATCGCCGCGCTGGGCGAGGATACGCTGGCGGCCCTGTTCAATGAAGAACTGGGCGCGGTCATTCAGGTAGCGGCGCAGGATCGCGCGGCGGTCGAAGCGCTGCTGGGCGCGCACGGCCTGAGCGACTGCGTGCACTATCTCGGCAAAGCGCTGCCAGGCGATCGCTTTACCCTGCGTTCAGGTGACAAAGCGATCTACAGCGAAAGTCGCACTACGCTGCGCGTCTGGTGGGCGGAAACTACCTGGCAGATGCAGCGCCTGCGCGATAATCCGATCTGCGCCGACCAGGAACACGCGGCGAAAAAAGAGGACAGCGATCCGGGCCTGAACGTTCATCTGACCTTCCAGCCGCAGGAAGATATCGCCGCGCCCTTTATCGCTACCGGCGCGCGCCCCAAAGTTGCGGTGCTGCGCGAGCAGGGCGTCAACTCCCATGTTGAGATGGCGGCCGCTTTCCACCGCGCCGGTTTCGATGCGGTGGACGTGCATATGAGCGATCTGCTGGCTGGCCGCATCGGGCTGGAGGAAATGCAGGCGCTGGTGGCGTGCGGCGGCTTCTCCTATGGCGACGTGCTGGGCGCAGGCGAAGGCTGGGCGAAGTCGATTCTGTTCAACAGCCGCGTGCGCGACCAGTTTGAAACCTTCTTCCATCGCCCGCAAACGCTGGCGCTGGGCGTCTGCAACGGCTGTCAGATGATGTCGAATCTGCGTGAGCTGATTCCCGGCAGCGACCTGTGGCCGCGTTTTGTCCGCAACCAGTCAGAACGTTTTGAAGCGCGCTTTAGCCTGGTGGAAGTGGCGGCCAGCCCGTCGCTGCTGCTGGAGGGGATGGCAGGATCGCGCATGCCGATCGCCGTCTCGCATGGCGAAGGCTTTGTGGAAGTGCGCGACGGCGCGCATCTCGCCGCGCTGGAAGCGAAAGGCATTGTGGCGCTGCGCTACGTAGATAACCACGGTAAGGTAACGGAAAATTATCCGGCCAACCCTAACGGCTCGCCGAACGGCATTACGGCGGTGACTAGCGAGAATGGCCGCGTCACCATCATGATGCCGCACCCGGAGCGCGTATTCCGCACCGTCAGCAACTCCTGGCATCCGGCAGAGTGGGGCGAAGACGGCCCATGGATGCGTATTTTCCGTAATGCGCGCAAGCAGCTTGGTTAACACTCGCGTCGCGTGAGTCTGCAACCGCACCGGTTTCCGGTGCGGTTTTTTTTATCTTTAGCGGAGCCGTTGCCAGATTGCGACAGTCAGGTAGTTTAACTGTCTCTAAAAGGAGACATTTAAGTGGTTGAAATTTATGGAGTAACATATTTTGATGAGATACTGTAGCTAAATAGCGACAATCTGACGC
>NZ_JANION010000078.1:0-41041 GCF_024610815.1 Mixta sp. | reverse complement strand
GCTCTCTACGCTGGAGGTGGATGAAGCGCGTTGGCCGTTGGCGGGCGTCACGATCTCATCCTCCGGCGTTAACGGACGTTTACAGGCGATCCTGCGCGCGCATGACGCCAGCCGGGGACGCTTTATGCTGCATCTTGACGGCCGCGCCCATGATTTCTGGCCCGACAGCGGGCGCTGGGACTGGCGCTACTGGGGCAACGGCTATCTGGCGCCGCTGGCGGCGAAGTGGGATGGACAGGGCACCGGCGGCTGGCAGCAGAACATTATCACGCTCGATACGCTCTCTACCGGCTTTGACAAGCTGCGCTACGGCAAAACCACCGTTGCGCAGCCGCGCCTGTATCTGACGCAGCCGCTGGTCTGGCGGCGCGGCGTCGGCGACGGCGCCGTTGGCGGCGCCCTGACGCTGGAGGCGCGCGAAACGCGCTTCGACAACGGCGGCTATCTGCCTTCACCGGCGCTGCGGCTGACGCTTAAGGGCGGCGATCCGGCGCATTTCCTGTTTAACGGCGAGCTGCGCGCGCGCGATATCGGGCCGGTGCGCGTGAATGGCCGCTGGGACGGCGAGCGGCTGCGCGGGCAGGCCTGGTGGCCGCGCCAGTCGCTGACCGTCTTCCAGCCGCTGCTGAGTCCCGATCTGAAAATGAAGATCACCGACGGCACGCTGCGCGCGCAGGTGGCGTTTTCCGCCTCTGACCAGCAGGGTTTCGCCGCCGGCGGTCACTGGGTCGTCGAGGACGGCGCGATCTGGATGCCGGACAATAGTATCCGGGGCATCGATTTTTCCCTGCCGTTCCGGCTGCGCGACAGCCGCTGGCGGCTCGGCACGCACGGTCCGGTGTCGCTGCGCATCAAGACCATCAACAGCCAGTTTCCCATGACCAGCGTCAGCGCCGATTTGCAGGGCAGCTGGCCCTGGAGCGAACGCGAGCCGCTGACCCTCAGCGACGTCAGCATGGGTCTGCTCGGCGGCAGCCTGAGTATGCCGCAGCTGCGTTTGCCGCAGCACCAGCCCGCGATAATACGCCTGCGGGAGATCAGCCTCAGCGAGCTGATCACTGCACTGAAACCCAAGCAGATCGCGCTGTCTGGGCGCATCAACGGCGAACTGCCGCTGTGGCTGAACGATTCGCCCTGGCTGGTGAAAGAGGGCTGGATCGCCAACGACGGCGCTTTAACGCTGCGGCTGGATAAGCAGATGGCGGACGCCATCGCCAGCAATAATATCGCTGCGGGCGCGGCGCTGGACTGGCTGCGCTACATGGAAATCTCGCGCAGCTGGGCCACGATAAACCTTAACGCCATCGGCGATCTGACAATGCAGGCGCAGGTCAACGGCACCAGCCGCTTCAGCAACCGCGACCAGCATGTGAATCTGACCTACCGCCATCAGGAGAACCTGTTTCAGCTGTGGCGCAGCCTGCGCTTTGGCGATAATTTACAATCCTGGGTAGAGCAGAACGCCACTCTGCCGACAAAAAAGGACACCCATCATGAAAATTAACCGGCTGCTGCTGCTGGCCTGCTGTAGCGGGCTGGTCGGCTGCGTACCGCGCATCGAAGTCGCGGCGCCGAAAGAACCGATCACCATCAATATGAACGTGAAGATTGAACATGAGATCCATATTAAGGTGGATAAAGATGTGGAAGCGCTGTTAAACCAGAGCGATCTTTTTTGAGCGGAGGCGGGATGAAAGGCTGGGTTAAACTCTGTCTGCTGCTGGCGCTGGCTTCGCCGGCGGCCATGGCGCTGACGCTCGACGAAGCGCGCCAGCAGGGACGCGTCGGCGAAACCCTGAACGGCTATCTGGCGCCTCGTCAGCAGGATGCGGAAACGCTGGCGCTGGTGGCGCGCATCAATCAGGGACGCGAGCAACATTATCAGCAGATTGCGCAGCAGAATCATTTAAGCACGGATGAGGTGGCGCGTATCGCCGGCGAAAAACTGGTGCGCCGCGCTGCGGCGGGCGAGTATGTGCAGGGAATAAACGGACAGTGGATTAAGAAGTAAAGCAGGCTGGCCGCCGATCGGCGGCCAGCGTTGCGCATCAGGCGGTAGCCAGCTGCGCCAGCGTTTCTTTCGCTTCCGAAGTCGCTTTGGCCGCCACTTCCGGACCGTAGGCGATGCCTTCGGCAAGGACGAAGCTGACGTCGGTAATGCCGATAAAGCCCAGGAACAGCTGTACGTAAGGGGTCAGCAGATCGCTTGGGGTATCTTTATGAATGCCGCCGCGGCTGGAGATGACGATAGCGCGTTTGCCTTTCACCAGGCCTTCCGGGCCCGCTTCGGTGTAGCGGAAGGTGACGCCGGCGCGGGCGATCAGATCGAAGTAGTTCTTCAGCTGCGTCGGGATGTTGAAATTGTACATCGGCGCCGCAATAACAATCACATCGTGCGCGTTCAGTTCAGCGATCAGCGCATCAGACAGCGCCAGCGCTTCCTGCTGACGCGGGCTCAGGGCCGCATCGGAAGGACGCAGCGCGCCAACCAGTTCGCCGTCCAGCACCGGAATCGCATCTGCCGCCAGGTCGCGTACCGTCACCTGATCGCCTTTGGCTTTCGCCTGCTCGGCGTAAAAGTCGGCCAGCTGACCAGACTGAGAATAACCGGCAAGAATACTGGATTTTAAGACTAATACTTTGCTCATAATTTTTTCCTGTCTGTAAATACGGAAGTCTGTCCGCTCAATGGCTTACACTGTAGGGAGTTTATCGCGACAGTGAAAGCGCAATATTTCGAGACCGATGTTCGAAATTCTTGAACAAGCGCGGAGCAGGCCATCCCTGTCCGCACCGCCTGTGGTAACATACGCCGCAGTAAATGAACGTAGCGTCGGCGAGGCCCGACGACGCGGCGGCCATAACAGCAAGCAGAAGCCGCCGCGTGAAAAAGGTAATCAATATGTCTGTCGAATCAAACCCATCGCCGCTTGCGCCTTTTTGGGCGCGGCTGGAAAACGTGACGCTGCGTGACCGCCAGCGGCTGCAACGGCGCCTGCACGGCGCCAAAAAGGTGAAAAATCCTGCTGCGCAGCAGGGCATCGCTGACGAGCTGGAAAAAGAGTTCGCCCAGGCGGAACAGCGTTTGCAGCAGCGTCTGTCGCTGACGCCCACCATTCGCTTCCCGGACAATCTGCCGGTCAGCCAGAAGCAGCAGGCGATCGCCGACGCTATCCGCGATCATCAGGTAGTGATCGTGGCGGGCGAAACCGGCTCAGGTAAAACGACTCAGCTGCCGAAAATTTGTTTGTCGCTGGGGCGCGGGGTGAAAGGGCTGATCGGCCATACCCAGCCGCGCCGTCTGGCGGCGCGCACCGTGGCGAACCGTATCGCCGAGGAGCTGGAAACCTCGCTCGGCGGCTGCGTCGGCTATAAGGTGCGTTTTAACGATCAGGTCAGCGACGCCACCCAGATCAAGCTGATGACTGATGGTATTCTGCTGGCGGAAATCCAGCAGGATCGGCTGCTGATGCAGTACGACACCATCATTATCGATGAGGCGCACGAGCGCAGCCTGAACATCGATTTCCTGCTCGGCTACCTGCGCGAGCTGCTGCCGCGTCGTCCCGATCTGAAAGTGATCATTACCTCCGCCACCATCGATCCGCAGCGCTTTTCGCGCCACTTTAATCATGCGCCGGTGGTGGAAGTCTCAGGCCGCACTTATCCGGTGGAGGTGCGTTATCGTCCGGTGGTCAGCGATGTCGATGAGAGCGACCGCGATCAGCTGCAGGCGATCTTCGACGCGGTGGATGAGCTGGGCCAGGAGAGCAACGGCGATATCCTGATTTTTATGAGCGGCGAACGCGAAATCCGCGACACCGCCGATGCGTTGAGCCGACGCGACCTGCCGCATACTGAAATTCTGCCGCTCTACGCGCGCCTGTCGAACGCCGAACAGAATCGGGTGTTCCAGCCGCACGGCGGTCGTCGCATCGTGCTGGCCACCAACGTGGCCGAAACGTCGCTGACGGTGCCCGGCATCAAATACGTTATCGATCCCGGCACCGCGCGCATCAGCCGCTACAGCTACCGCACCAAGGTGCAGCGCCTGCCGATCGAGCCGGTTTCGCAGGCCTCGGCCAACCAGCGTAAAGGGCGCTGCGGCCGCGTCTCTGAAGGCATCTGCATTCGCCTCTATTCCGAAGAGGATTTCTTAAGCCGCCCGGAATTTACCGACCCGGAGATCCTGCGCACCAACCTGGCCTCGGTTATTTTGCAGATGACCGCGCTGGGGCTGGGCGATATCAGCGCCTTTCCGTTTGTCGAGGCGCCCGATAAGCGCAACATCCAGGATGGCGTGCGCCTGCTGGAAGAACTGGGCGCGATTACCGAAGAGGAAAATGGCCGTTATCGCCTGACGCCGTCGGGCCGCCAGCTGGCGCAGCTGCCGGTTGACCCGCGCCTGGCGCGGATGGTGCTGGAAGCGCAGAAATATGGCTGCGTGCGCGAAGTGATGATTATCGTTGCGGCGCTGTCGATTCAGGATCCGCGCGAACGTCCGGCAGAAAAACAGCAGGCCGCCGATGAGAAACATCGCCGCTTTGCCGATAAAGAGTCCGATTTTATCGCCTTCGTTAACCTGTGGAACTATCTGCAGGAGCAGCAAAAAGCGCTCTCCGGCAACGCGTTCCGCCGCCAGTGCAAGGTCGATTATCTGAACTATCTGCGCGTGCGTGAATGGCAGGATATCTATACCCAGCTGCGCCAGGTCGTGCGCGAGCTGGGTATGCCGGTCAACAGCGAACCGGCGCCGTACCGTGAAATTCATACCGCGCTGCTGACCGGCCTGCTGTCGCATATCGGCCTCAAGGATGCGGAAAAGCAGGAATTCAGCGGCGCGCGCAACGCGCGCTTCGCCATCTTCCCCGGCTCGGCGCTGTTTAAAAAGCCGCCGAAATGGACCATGGTGGCGGAGCTGGTGGAAACCAGCCGCCTGTGGGGACGCATCGCCGCGCGCATCGATCCTGAGTGGATCGAGCCGCTTGCGCAGCATCTGATCAAGCGCAGCTACAGCGAACCGCACTGGGAAAAAGCGCAGGGCGCGGTGATGGCGATGGAGAAGGTGACGCTGTACGGCCTGCCGATCGTGAGCGCGCGCAAGGTGAACTACGGCCCCATCGATCCGCAGCTGTCGCGTGAGCTTTTTATTCGTCATGCGCTGGTGGAGGGCGACTGGCAAACTCGCCACGCCTTCTTTAAGGCGAACCAGAAGCTGCGCAGCGAAGTGGAAGATCTGGAACATAAATCGCGGCGGCGCGATATCCTGGTGGATGACGAAACGCTGTTCGCCTTCTATGACAGCCGCGTCGGCCATGAAGTCGTCTCCGCGCGCCACTTCGACAGCTGGTGGAAAAAGGTCAGCCAGCAAACGCCCGATCTGCTCTCTTTCGATAAAGAGATGTTGATCAAAGAGGGCGCGGACAAGATCAGCAAGCTCGACTATCCCAACTTCTGGCATCAGGGCAACCTGAAGCTGCGCCTCAGCTATCAGTTTGAGCCGGGCGCGGACGCGGATGGCGTCACGGTGCATATTCCGCTGCCGCTGTTGAATCAGGTGGAAGAGGCGGGCTTTGAATGGCAAATCCCCGGCCTGCGCCGCGAGCTGATCATCGCGTTGATTAAATCACTGCCGAAGCCGGTGCGCCGCAACTTTGTGCCCGCGCCTAACTACGCCGAGGCGTTCCTCGGCCGCGTCACCGGCACCGAGACGCCGCTGCTGGACGCGCTGGAGCGTGAATTCCGCCGCATGACCGGCGTCACCATCGACCGCGACGCCTGGCAGTGGGATCAGGTGCCCGATCACCTGAAAATCACCTTCCGCGTGCTGGATGAACATAACCGCAAGCTGAAAGAGGGCAAAGATCTTGCGGCGCTGAAAGCCTCGCTGAAAGGCAAGGTGCAGGAGACGCTGTCGAAAGTGGCCGATGACGGTCTGGAGCAGAGCGGCCTGCATATCTGGAGCTTCGGCGATCTGCCCGCACAGTTCGAGCAGAAGCGCGGCAACTACAGCGTCAAGGCCTGGCCAGCATTGGTGGATGAAAAGGACAGCGTGGCGATACGCCTGTTCGACAGCCAGCATGAACAGCAAAAAATGATGTGGCGCGGCCAGCGTCGTCTGCTGCTGCTGAATATTCCCTCGCCGATTAAATATCTGCACGAAAAGCTGCCGAACAAAGCCAAGCTGGGACTCTACTTTAATCCTTACGGCAAGGTGCTGGAGCTGATCGACGACTGTATTACCTGCGGCATCGATAAGCTGATGGCGGAAAATGGCGGACCGGCCTGGAAAGAAGCGGATTTCCAGCAGCTGCATGATAAGGTGCGCGCCGGACTGAACGAGACCGTGGTGGACATCGCTAAACTGGTGGAGCAGATCCTGACGGCGGTGTTCAATATCAACAAGCGCCTGAAAGGACGCGTGGATATGACCATGGCGTTAGGGCTGTCGGATATCAAAGCGCAGATGAGCGGTCTGGTTTATCGCGGCTTCGTAACGCAGAACGGCTGGAAACGGCTGCCGGATACGTTGCGCTATCTGCAGGCGATTGAGCGCAGGTTGGAGAAGCTGCCGGTCGATCCGCACAGCGATCGCGCGCGAATGCTGAAGGTGGAGCAGGTGCAGCAGGCATGGCAGAGCTGGCTGAATAAGCTGCCGCCCGCGCGTCGCGATGACGAGGATGTACAGGAGATACGCTGGATGATCGAGGAGCTGCGCGTCAGCTATTTCGCCCAGCAGCTTGGCACGCCTTATCCTGTTTCCGATAAACGCATCCTGCAGGCGATGGAGCAAATCGCCGCCTGATCGCAGCTGGCCGCAGAATCATCTGCGGTCAGCGCGATAAGCAACGATCATAACGTGACGGCCGCCCGTGCGTTTTCTTCCGCGACAGCGGATTATTCTGCGGCCAGCGCCTCTAAATCATCATGAAACGCGGTAACGGCGATGGCGCGGTTGTCGGCGCGATAACGATCCGCCGCCGCCGGCGCGGAGCTTTGCACCGCAATCAGCCGCCAGCCGTCGTCGGTCTGCAACAGCAGCGGCGATCCGCTGTCTCCGGGCAGCGTATCGCACTGATGCGACAGCACCGAACGCTGCGCCCAGCCGGTAATCAGACAGTCCTGATGCGACCAGAGCGCATCCAGGTGATCTTCAGGATAGCCCGCCTGGGTGACTTTGCGGCCGTTGGTTTTTAGCGCGGCGGTGAGATCGCTGCGTGAGCCGTCAAACAGTGGAATTGGCGTAATACCGGAAGGCGGATTGCGCAGCACAATCAGACCATAATCATAAGGCGCTGCGGCGGCGGGAACGATCCAGCCGTCGCCGTCAGCTTTGAGTTTTTTGCCAAGGCTGGGGTCTACGCGCGCTTCGATATCGTGAATTTCATAACGCCAGCCATTGTCCCCGGCGATAAAGCGCAGGGCGACTGGCTTATCCAGACGGCCAGGCGGCGTCACCAGACAGTGACCGGCGGTCAGCGCCAGATGTGCGGAGATCAGCGTTGCGCTGCACAGGTTGCCGCTTTCGGTTTCCAGCTGTCCAATCGCTTCCCACGGTACGCTGGCGGGGCGATCGACTGGCTTGCGGTCGTCATGACCGAAGAACAGCATTTTAATCTCTTCGGGACCCGGCCCTTCATCGCTGTCATCATCTGCATGCGTAAAAAAGGGAAAACAGAGCAAACCCACTACTAACACAGCCGTTATGCGCATATCTCTCTCAGGAAGGGGGAGAATGATAAGAATAAAGGGTTAACACGCGTCATGCGTTAACTATAGTCGGTGAGAAACAAAAAAGGGAGTTTAATCCAGAATATCAGTACGCTACGACTATCAAATATAGAAGCAGGCCGCAATTGCGCCACACAAAATCATTACGGCAAGGATTATTTCGAAACGATAGCGACGTACCATTTCCGTTACTCCAGGAAAAAACACCCGGAAAACCGGGTGTTTGTTAGCTGTTCTCGTCAGGAGCTGGCTCCCGCCATTATTTTGCCGCTGATTTTACAACTTTTTTGTGGTGCTTTTTAGCGGCCTGAGCTTTCTGCGCAGCCGGTTTAGCGACGTGCTTGTGGTACTTTTTAGCGGCCTGAGCTTTCTGCGCAGCCGGTTTAGTGGCGTGCTTGTGGTGCTTTTTAGCGGCCTGGGCTTTCTGCTCAGCCGGTTTAGCCGCTTTTTTGTGATGCTTTTTAGCCGCCTGCGCTTTCTGAGCAGCTGCTTTTTTATGTTTATGATGAACGGCTTTATGCTCAACTTTAGCCGGAGCCGCAGTGGTCGGAGTGGCGGCGGCCGGGGCCGGAGCTGCGGTGGTCTCAGCTGCGAAGGCAACGGAAGAGAGACCCATAGCAGCGGCGACAACCAGAGCGAATAATTTTTTCATTGTAAAACCCTCGAATGTTTCTTCATGTATTAGCCCACTGCGGGGCCGGTGAAGAGAATATAAAGAAACGCGCGCGGGCTTTCCGTGAGTGATTGGTATCGGCGTGTAACGGAATGTACAACAAGAAAAACCGGCCTGCGCGAGGGCGGCAGGCCGGTGACAAGCGCTTAACCGAGGTAGCGCTGCTCCAGATGAAGACGGAAGTGAAGCGGATTCAGGTCTTCACCGCTCGCCTGCGTTATCAGCTGCGCCGTCGGGAAGCGGCTGCCGTGCTGCCAGATATTCTGTGAAAGCCAGTCGAAAATCGGCTGCAGTTCACCAGCGGCGATCTGTTGATCCAGCTGCGGCAGCGCGCGGCGCACCGCCTGGAACAGCTGCGCCGCGTACATCGCGCCCAGCGTATAGGTCGGGAAGTAGCCGAAGGCGCCGTCGGTCCAGTGTATATCCTGCATACAGCCGTCACGGTAGTTGCCCTGGGTATCCAGCCCCAGATAGCGCTGCATTTTCTCATCCCACAGCGCCGGAATATCTTCCACCTCGATATCGCCGCCAATCAGCGCGCGCTCGATCTCATAACGCAGAATGACGTGCAGCGGGTAGCTGACCTCATCGGCGTCGACGCGGATAAAGCCGCGCTTCACTCGCTGGTTCAGCCGTACAAAGTTACCGGACGTCAGCGCGGGCTGTTCGCCCATCTGCGCGGTTACCAGCGGGAGAATATGCTGCAGGAACGGCGCGCTGCGCGACAGCTGCATCTCGAAAAACAGGCTCTGCGACTCATGAATGGCGGTGGAGCGCGCCAGCGCCACCGGCTGGCCGCGCCAGGCTTTTGGCAGGTTCTGCTCATAGCGCGCGTGGCCGGTTTCATGGATGACGCCCATCATTGCGCTGACGAACTCGTTTTCGTTATAGCGCGTGGTGATGCGCACATCCTCCGGCACGCCGCCGCAGAAAGGATGGGCGCTGACGTCGAGACGTCCGGCGTTAAAATCGAAGCCAAGCAGTTTCATCAGCTGTAAACCGAGCTGGCGCTGCGCCTCGATCGGGAAGGGGCCCAGCGGCACATCGACCGGCTCTGCCGCCTGTTTCTCCACGACGCGTTCAAGCAGCGTCGGCAGCCACTGGATCAGATCGCCAAACGTGGCGTCCAGCTGCGCGCTGGTCATGCCTGGCTCATAGAGATCGAGCAAGGCGTCATAGCGTGAGCAGCCCGCGGCCTGCGCGCGGATTTCCGCTTCCTCGCGGCTAAGGCGCACCACCTCTTTCAGATTAGCAGAGAAACCCTGCCAGTCATTAGCCGGACGCTGCTGACGCCAGGCGTGTTCGCAGCGCGAGCCGGCAATCGACTTCGCCTCCACCAGCGAGGCGGGCAGCAGCGCCGCCTGTTGCCACGCGCGTCGCATCTCCAGCAGATTGGCCTGTTCCACGTCGTTCAGGGATTCCTGCTGCGCCGCATCGAGCCAGGCTTCCATCCTGCTGTCGGTCAGAATCTGATGCTGCAAAACGCTCAGTTCCGCCAGCGCTTCGCCACGCGCCTGACTGCCGGCGGGCGGCATCATGGTTTGCATATCCCAGCCGGCGATGGCGGAGAGATGGCCGAAGCGCGACAGGCGCTGAAAAGTCTGGGTCAGTTGTTGATAAGCCGATGTCACGCATATCTCCTTGATAAGTTAGGAATGGATCGCCGTACTGCGCAAGGGTAGATCAACCGGCCAGCAAAAGCGAACGCTGGCGCCGCCGAGCGGGCTGCTGTCGATGACGACAAAGCCGCCCAGCGCCTGCGCCACTGACTGCACAATCGCCAGCCCCAGACCGCAGCCGCCGGTGGCGCGGTCGCGGCTGGGATCGAGACGCACAAACGGCTCCAGTACGCGCTGACGCTCTTCAAGCGGAATGCCGGGGCCGTCATCCTCAACCTGCAGGCAGGCCAGATTACCGTCGAACCAGAGTCCGACCCGCAGTCGCTGGCTGGCATAACGCAGCGCGTTATTCACCAGGTTGTCCAGCACGCGCTCCATCAGTCGGGTGTCGGAGACGCCGATATTGTCGCGCTGAGGCAGATCGAGCGCGATCTCATATTCAGGATGCACCGAACGGATATCGGCGATGCGCTCGCTGAGCCAGGCGGCGAGATCCACCGACTGCAAAAACAGCTCTACCTGCGGACGATCGAGCCGCGCATAGGTCAGCAACTCTTCTATCAGCGATTCGAGCTGGCCGATATCGCGCTTCAACGCGGTCGATTCCGCCACGCTGAGATTATCGCTCATCTCCAGCCGGTAGCGCAGGCGCACCAGCGGCGTTCTCAGCTCATGGGCGATGTTGTCGATGAGCTGTTTTTTGCTGGCCACCAGCGTGTTGATATTGTCCGCCATCTGGTTAAAGGCGACGCCAAGACGCACCAGGCTGGAAGCATTATCGAAATGAATGCGCTCATCCAGATGCCCCTTGCCGAAGCGCTGCGCCGCTGATTCCAGTTTCAGCATATCTTTCCAGTAGGGGCGCATCCAGATAAATACCGGCAGCGCCAGCGACATGCCGATAAACGCCAGCAGCGCGATATCCAGCAGCCGCATCTCATGCAGATAAAAAAGGTAGGGGATCGGGCCGACGGCCAGCACATAGTGGCTGCGTGGAATATGCTGCAAAAAGGTGTATTCGTCGTCCAGCGCCACAATTTCCCCGGCGCGCAGGCGGCGCATGCTGACCGGATCAAGCTGATATTTGCTCATCGGCTCGATATGCAGCTTAAACGAGAGGTTCAAATCAAGATTGTTGATGGTTTTGTTCCAGTCGCGCGGCGGAATTTCCCGCAGCTCGCTGCGCATCAGATAAAGCGAGCTTTTCATCAAATCGTCCATCGACTGACGCCCGGCGCGCTCGGCGGTGAATTTGTACACCAGGCCGACCAGCATGGTCATTACCAGAAAGCAGACGAACAACAGCAGATAAAACTGGATAAAGAGTTTTCTCATTCCGCGTGCGTATCCCAGGCATGTGGCGCAAACAGATAACCTTTATTACGGATGGTTTTTATCCGATAAGGTTCGGTGGCGCTGTCGTGCAGCTTTTTACGCAGGCGGGAAATCGCCACGTCGATGCTGCGATCCATGCCATCGTAGCTGACGCCGCGCAGCGTTTTCAGCAGCGCGTCGCGGTTGAGAATTTGTCCGGCGTGGGTCGCCAGTTCCCAGAGCAGATCGTAATCGGCCGTGGAAAGGGCGATGATCTCCTGGCCCAGCGTTACCTGACGATTCAGCGGATCGATAGTGAGCGATCCGAAGCGCAGCGCTTTCTGGCTGTTGACCAGCGGCGCGATCTCATCGTGATGCGAGGCGTTCGCCTGACGCAGATGCAGGCGCAGGCGCGCCAGCAGCACCGCCGGCGGCGTGGTTTTCAGAATGTAGTCATTGGCGCCCATCTCCAGCGACAAGATATGGTTCATATCGCTGTCCAGCGAGGTGAGCAGCACAATCGGGCCGGACCAGCTGGCGCGCAGATCGCGGCACAAGGTCATGCCATCTTTGCCGGGCAGCATGATATCCAGCATGACCAGATCGGGCTGCTCGCGGGCAATGACCGCCTCGGCCCGGTCGCCGCGGCTTTCGACAATCACTTCCAGCCCATGACGACTCAGCCAGGCGGCAATCAGCTCGCCTACGTCCGCATCGTCTTCAACAAAAACTATTTTATGCATGATGTAAAAAATAAGGCTGTGAATTAAACCAGCATATCCTTTTCAGATAATAACCACCATCAACGCCCGTTAAATGACGCAAGATGTATAGTACAACTCAGGGGAACTATGCCATTATATCTGAAGGGTTGTTAACGCAGGTTGTAACCCTTTTTTTCTGGCCAGGAGGAGAGTGAGGGTGTCAGATAAACAGCTGGCGTCAGCGGTCTTAAATGATCGTATCTGCTTCAATTATACCGATTTTCTTGCTGCATCCTGTAAAAAGCGCTGGAGCTTCGTCGATGCGATTTACGGCGTAATGCCCATTTTCGGCATGGTGACGCGTAACCCGGCAGATTCGCAGCGGCCTCCTTCAGAGCGGCTGAAAGAATTAGCGTTGCAAATCATTTCAACGCAGGTTAGCGATGAGATTAATATCGCCCGGCTGATTACCTTAGCCGAGCAGCAGCATATCGCGCAGTTTGATATTTTATTGCCTTACCCGCTTACCCGCGAGCAGCTCGACGCGATTCATCATGAATACCGCAAGCCGCTGTCGCTGTCCCAGCAGGAGGAACGGCTGACCATCCAATTTCCAGCCGCCCCACACTGATTACCGCATTAACATCCAGGTTGCCGGGACGGCGCCGATCACCAACAGGGTGATGGCGGCGCGCTCGGCCACGCTCAGCGCATTCAGCGCTCGGCCGCCGCGGCGGGCGAACAAAAACAGCAGCATCCCCGGCGCATAAAGGATCACTGACATCAACAGATGCAGCGGGCCGGAAGCGTACAGCAGCCACAGACCGTAAGCGCAGGCGCCCAGCGCCACCAGCGTCATGTTCGCCTTGCCTTTGCCCCACACCAGCTTCAGCAGATAAGCGCCGACAAGGAAATAGGGCACCAGCACCATTTCCGAGGCGATGGTCAGCAGCGTGTTGTAATCGGAATTGGTCAGCCAGATCACAATCAGGCAGACCTGTACGCTGCCGTTGGTCAGCCACAGCGAGGCGGACGGCGCGTTATGACGGTTTTGCTTGCTCAGGCTGCGCGGAAACGCCCCCTGCTGCGCGGCGATAAAAGGCACTTCCGCCGCCATGATCGTCCAGCTCAGGTAGGCGCCGCACACCGAAACCACCAGCCCAAGCGCGATGACCGCATTGCCCCAGGCGCCGATCAGTTTGGTCATCAGCCCGGCCATCGACGGGTTGCGCATCTCCGCCAGCTCAGCGCGCGGCACAATGCCCAGCGACAGTAGCGTGACCAGCAGATAAACGCTCAGCGCCGCCAGCACCGCCAGCAGCGTCGCTTTGCCTACGTCGCGCTTGTTGCGTGCCCGCGCCGACACCACCACCGCGCCTTCCACGCCGATAAACACCCACAGCGTAATCAGCATGGTTTGCTTAACCTGTTCCCAGACCGGTTTGCCCAGCTCTATGCCGGTGAAATCGAAGCGGAAACGATCGAGATTAAAGGCGATGATCGCCAGCACGATAAACAGGCCGAGCGGCACCAGCTTGCCCAGCGTGGCGAGCAGGTTGATGCTGGCGGCGGTCTGCACGCCGCGCAGCACCAGCCAGTGAACCAGCCACAGCAGCAACGACGCGCCGAGCATCGCCTGCCAGGTATTGCCATCGCCGAACACCACATGGCCGGGCGAATCGGTGAAAAAGCTCAGCGCGGAGAAAACGATCACCAAATAGGAGACGTTGGCGATCACCGCGCACAGCCAATAACCCCAGGCGGAGCTGAAGCCTACCAGCTCGCCGAAGCCATCGCGGGCATAGGTAAATATGCCGCCGTCCAGTTCCGGTTTCAGGCGCGTTAACAGCAGCAGCGCCAGCGAAAGAAAAAGGATGCCTGCGCCGGTAATAGCCCAGCCGATCAACAATGCGGCGGGGCTGGCGACGGCCGCCATATTTTGCGGCAGGCTGAAAACCCCTGCACCCAGCATTGAGCTGAGAACCAGCGCGGTCAGCGCGCTAAGGCCTAATTTTTTGTCCAAAAAACCGTCCTGAAACAGAATAAATAACCAGGGAACCGCGTTGCGGTTGACTTTTCATCAGGCGTGAAGCGAAAGAGGCCTTCGTTTCCGCTGAAATAAGGCGGCGATTTTACGGAGTGCGGGGCTGTCGCGCAATGCGTGTCTATGCAAAAAGCGCTACAGATTATTCAGAATGTTACGGAGCGGCGGGGAGGCCGCTCCGGGTGTGGATTATTTGAACAGATCGGCGGTCACGGTCAGGTTGCCGCCGCTCTGGTTCTGCCACTGACGGGTCACGTGGTAGAACTTCGCGCCTTTCGCCGCGGCGCGTTTGGCCACCGCTTCGGAGATTTCCGTCGGCGTGCCGAAGTGGCCAGTGAAAGTGACGGTATCGAACGGCTGCATCTGCGCGGCGGTGATAGCGTTCACTTCCTGGATCTCCGTGCCGTTCGGCAGGCGTACGGTATAGCGCTCGCCTGTGGAAGTCTGGGTTTCAAAGAAGCGGCCCACCTTATTGCTTGGCGTTTCGGAAGAAGCGACGCCCGGCAGTTCAACCTGCTTCGCCGCTACGCCGCCGGCGGCCAGCGCCGCTTTGCCCGCTTCGGAGTTGCGCGGAATGGCGTTCGGGCTCTGCACCTGGCGTTTCGGCGCGTCGGCTTTATAGACGTAGGCGGTAATGTACTGATTGCCGCCGCTGTTGGCGTCAATCTGGCGCACAATAAAGAAGGCTGCCGCGCCTTTCTCTTTCGCGGCCTTGCCGATGGCGTCATTAACGTCCGGCTGGCTGCGATAGAAGCCGCTGACGGAGACCGTATCGAAAGGCTCCAGCGCGTAGGCTTCCGCTTTCGGCAGCTCTTTCACGCCGCTGAAGTAGCGATAGCTGCGACGGGTGTCGGCCGCGGGCGCATCGGCGCGATAGAGATCGGCGGAGACGCGCCAGTTGCCGCTGTTGCCGGTGGCGTCGCTGGTGCCGACGATATAAAAGGAGGCGGCGCCCAGCTCATCCGCACGTTTAGAAACGGCATCGGTTGCGTCGCCGATGGAATTGAAACGACCGGTGATATTAATGCGTTCGAATGGTTTTAACGCGGCCGCTTTTTCTGGTGACAGCTCCTGCGCCGCCTGAGCGGTTAGCGTCATTGATGACAACAGCGCGGTCACCAGAAGAGTGTTCTTCAGCTTCATAAAAATAATCCTTCGCCTTACGCCAAAATTGAGTACGAAAACGTGCTGGACTCTTGATGTGTAACAGATTAGCTGCCGATTATTGCATGTAATAATGGCCGCTGTCTCAGCCAATTTATGCCATTCAGACGCGCCGGTTTAATCATAAAAAGGCGGCGTCCGACGGTGCGGTTTTTAGCGCATTTTACGCTGCGGTTACCGCTTTAACTGATTGATGATACAACTTATTTGGTTAAGTGATTGTTAAATAAGGGTGAAATTGCGGCTGATATTCTGTTTGCCACCCGGTTCAACAGTGAGATATCACTAAAAAAACGCTATTTAAACGGTAAAAATAATGCCTGCACGCGTCTGCGCTGCATTTTTGCATGAAAAGTGACGCAGGTCCGGTTACAGGTAGATTATCAGACATATATTCAGTAGGTTATACACACTTTGATACAAAGTCCGAAGCGAACAGCGGATACCGTGCCCGCCGTTCAGGGTCATCACTAACCGATGAAAGGGAAAACTATGTTAATTGGAGTACCCAAAGAGCGGTTGCCCAACGAAGCCCGCGTGGCCGCAACGCCTAAAACGGTGGAGCAGCTGCTGAAGCTGGGATTTCGCGTGGCAATCGAACAGCAGGCGGGCCAGGCGGCCAGCTTCGAAGATAGCGCTTATCAGCAGGCTGGCGCCGAACTGGTCGATCGTGAGCAGGCGTTTCAGGCCGATATCGTATTGAAAGTGAATGCGCCTGATGATGAAGAGATCGCGCTGCTGCGTGAAGGCGCCACGCTGATCGGCTTTATCTGGCCCGCGCAAAATCCGGCGCTGATGGAAAAGCTGGCCGCACGCAAGATCAATGTAATGGCGATGGATGCGGTGCCGCGTATTTCGCGCGCGCAGTCGCTTGATGCGCTCAGTTCAATGGCGAATATCGCTGGCTATCGCGCCGTCGTGGAAGCGGCGCATGAATTCGGCCGCTTCTTTACCGGCCAGATCACCGCGGCGGGCAAAGTGCCGCCCGCGAAAGTGATGGTGATCGGTGCAGGCGTCGCCGGTCTCGCCGCCATCGGCGCGGCGCGCAGCCTGGGCGCCATCGTGCGTGCTTTCGATACCCGCCCGGAAGTGAAAGAGCAGGTGAAAAGCATGGGCGCCGAATTCCTTGAGCTCGATTTCAAAGAGGAAGCGGGCAGCGGCGACGGCTACGCCAAAGAGATGTCCGAGGCGTTTATCGAAGCGGAAATGGCGCTGTTCGCCGCCCAGGCGAAAGAGGTGGATATTATTATCACCACCGCGCTGATCCCCGGCAAACCGGCGCCGCGACTGATCACCCGCGATATGGTCGCTTCCATGAAATCCGGCAGCGTCATTGTGGATCTGGCGGCGCAAACCGGCGGCAACTGCGAACTGACGGTCGCGGATCGGGTCACCACGACCGACAATGGGGTGAAAATCATCGGCTATACCGATCTGCCGAGCCGCCTGCCTACGCAATCTTCCCAGCTCTACGGCACCAACCTGGTTAATCTGCTGAAGCTGCTGTGCAAAGAGAAGAACGGTGAAATCCATATCGACTTTGAGGATGTGGTGATCCGCGGCGTGACGACGGTGCGCGCAGGCGAAATTACCTGGCCGGCGCCGCCGATTCAGGTTTCCGCCTCGCCGAAAGCGGCGCAGCCTGCCGCCGCCGCGCCGCCGGTAGACGCGAAGCCCACCTCGCCCTGGCGCAAATACCTGCTGCTGGCGCTGGCTATCGTGCTGTTCGCCTGCCTGGCGAACGTCGCGCCCGCCGCCTTCCTGTCGCACTTTACCGTGTTCGCGCTCTCCTGCGTGGTGGGTTATTACGTGGTCTGGAACGTCAGCCACGCATTGCATACGCCGCTGATGTCGGTCACCAATGCGATTTCAGGGATTATCGTGGTCGGCGCGCTGCTGCAAATCGGTCACGGCGGCTGGGTCACCTTCCTGGCTTTTATCGCCGTGCTGATCGCCAGCATCAATATCTTCGGCGGTTTCACCGTGACTCAGCGCATGCTGAAAATGTTCCGTAAGAACTAAGGGGTAACAACATGTCTGGCGGATTAGTTACTGCAGCATATATTGTTGCCGCAATCCTTTTTATCTTCAGCCTGGCGGGGCTTTCGAAGCATGAGACCTCGAAACAGGGCAATATTTTCGGCATGGCCGGGATGGCCATCGCGCTGCTGGCGACCATTTTTGGTCCCGACGCTGGCAACATCGGCTGGATTTTACTGGCGATGGTGATCGGCGGCGCCATCGGCATCCATCTGGCGAAGAAAGTCGAAATGACCGAAATGCCGGAGCTGGTGGCGATCCTGCACAGCTTCGTTGGCCTGGCCGCGGTGCTGGTCGGCATCAATAGCTATATCGATCACGGGCCGGGTCTTGATGCGGTGATGCAGAATATTCACCTGACGGAGATCTTCTTAGGCATCTTTATCGGCGCGGTCACCTTTACCGGCTCGGTCGTCGCCTTCGGCAAGCTGCGCGGCAAAATCTCATCGCGTCCGCTGATGCTGCCGCATCGTCACAAGCTCAACCTGCTGGCGCTGGTAGTCTCCTTCCTGCTGCTGTGGACTTTCGTCAGCACAGAGAGCGTCGGGCTGCAAATCTTCGCGTTGCTGATTATGCTGGTGATCGCGCTCGCTTTCGGCTGGCATCTGGTGGCCTCGATCGGCGGGGCAGATATGCCGGTCGTGGTTTCCATGCTGAACTCCTATTCTGGTTGGGCGGCAGCGGCGGCGGGCTTTATGCTGAGTAACGATCTGCTGATCGTGACCGGCGCACTGGTCGGTTCGTCCGGCGCCATCCTCTCTTACATCATGTGCAAGGCGATGAACCGCTCCTTTATCAGCGTGATCGCCGGCGGCTTCGGCACCGGCAGCAGCGCTGCGACGGAAGACGAGGAGAGCGGCGAATATCGCGAAATCAACGCGCAGGATACCGCCGAGCTGTTGAAAAACTCTTCCACGGTGATCATTACGCCAGGCTACGGCATGGCGGTGGCGCAGGCGCAGTATCCGGTTGCGGAGATCACGGAAAAGCTGCGCGCGCGCGGCATCAATGTGCGTTTCGGCATTCATCCGGTAGCGGGACGTTTGCCTGGTCATATGAACGTGCTGCTGGCGGAGGCGAAGGTACCTTACGACGTGGTGCTGGAGATGGACGAGATCAACGATGATTTCGCCGATACCGATACGGTGCTGGTAATTGGCGCGAACGATACCGTCAACCCGGCCGCGCAGGAGGATCCGCGCAGCCCGATTGCCGGCATGCCGGTACTGGAAGTGTGGAAAGCGCAAAACGTAGTAGTATTCAAACGTTCCATGAATACCGGCTACGCCGGCGTGCAGAATCCTCTGTTCTTTAAAGAGAACACGCAAATGCTGTTTGGCGACGCCAAAGCCAGCGTCGAGGCGATTCTGAAGGCGTTGTAAGGGCTTGCCCGATAAAAAAAGCTGCCGTCGGTTTTCGCACTGACGGCAGCTTTATTTTTGCCAGCAATAAAACAATAACCGCTGTTAATCGTCGTCGTCGTCATCGTCCAGCTCAATGGACGAGGCGAAGTTATCGGGCTTGATCACCAGCAAATCGCAGCGTAGATGGTCGATCACCTGTTCGGCGGTATTGCCTAAAAACGCGGCGGAAAGCCCGGTGCGGCCAATGGTGCCCAGCACCACCACGCCAGCGTTCAGATGTTCCGCCAGTTCCGGAATCACCTCTTCCGGCAGCCCCTTGGCGACATGCGTGAACTTTTCATCAATGGCGAACTTCTGCCGCAGCGCCTTCATCGCCACCAGATGCTGGCCGCGAATAGCGTCGTTGTAAACGCTGGGATCGAAATCGGGCAGTTCGATGGCGATATTAATCGGAGTAACCGGGTAAGCGCCGACCAGATGCACTTCGGTATGGTTAACCATTGCCGCCAGTTCGGTGGTTTCACGGATCAGCTTCTGGTTCAGCTCATCATGATGGGGTTCTTCACTGGCGAGGTTAACGGCGACCACCGCTTTGCCCTGTTCCGGCCAGGGCTGATCTTTCACCATCCAGACCGGGCAGGGGCACTTACGCAGCAGATGCCAGTCGGTTGGAGTAAAAATCACCGACTCCAGCCGATCGTGCTGATGCGCCATTTTTAATACCAGATCGTGTTGCCCGGAGAGGACTTCCTGAATAATCGCCTCGAAAGGGCGGTTATGCCAGACAACCTTGATTTCGATATCGACGCCCGCTTCGAGATACGCATGCGCCTGCTCGCGAATCCATTCTGTCCGTTGGCTGATCACCCCTTTACGCATGGTGGTGCGCTCATCAGGAGAGAGCAGGGTGGTCATTTCATAGGAAAAATCATAGATGGGCAAAAAAGCCTTAATTTTCCCGCCGATACGCTGATTAAGGTAGACCGCCCGGCGTAACGCGGGCTGATCGTCCTGCTCAGGATCTATCGCCACCAGAATGTTTTGATACTTAACCATAACGGCTTCTCCTAACACCAGAGCGTGTCAGCTAAAGATAGCCCATTAACAGGTCAGGAAAAAGTGAAAAAGTTCTAGCCGGATCAATAAAATAACAAATAGTGACCCGGCGAGATATCAGGCTGCGCCGCGGCTCTGGCCCGCCAGTTCGGCCAGCATGGGATGGTTTTCGATAGTGATATATTTGCCTTTAACCGCCAGCATGCCGCTTTTCTGGAAGCGACCCAGCAGGCGACTGATGGTTTCCACCGTCAGGCCGAGATAGTTGCCGATATCGCCGCGCGTCATGGTGAGACGGAATTCGCGCTGGGAAAAGCCGCGCTGTCCAAAGCGACGCGCCAGATTCCAGATAAAGGCCGCCAGGCGCTCTTCGGCATTTTTCTTCGACAGCAGCAGGATCATATCCTGGTCGCCTTTGATTTCGCCGCTCATCAGACGCATCATTTGCTGACGCAGGGCAGGCATTTTGCCGGAAAGATCGTCCAGGGTTTCAAACGGAATTTCGCATACCATTGAGGTTTCCAGCGCCTGCGCGAAGCTGGGGTGGTGACCGGAACCGATGGCGTCAAAGCCGACCAGGTCGCCAGCAAGGTGAAAGCCGGTAATCTGCTCGTCGCCCTGTTCGGTAATGGTGTAGCTTTTAATGGTCCCGGAGCGAATGGCGTAAAGCGAACGCAGCTCATCACCCGCTTTAAACAGCGCCTGACCTTTCTGAATCGGCTTTTTACGCTCGATAATGTTGTCCAGCTGGTCCAGCTCATGTTCATTCAGCGTGAAGGGAATACAAAGTTGACTGATGCTGCAGTCCTGACAATGGATTGCGCATCCACCAGACTGTATACGACGAATGCTTCGTTTTTCCGGGATCATCATACATCCTCGACGATAATTGACTGAGGTCAATTTTAACATTCTTCGTGAGCGAAATGGAATGCATAAACGCACATTTAACCGCATAAAAATCAGGGATGTTATCAATCAATAAACTCAATGTAATCGTCAGGGTAAAAAATGTGCATTATTTTGTTAATCAGTGAAGTTGAAGCGCTTTTCCTGCCGGGCTCAGATGAAAATGCATTTTTAACACTTAAGTAACCTGTTAAAAAAGCACCGGCAGGGTGATGAAAAAAGCAGCGGAAAGGAGGGGGCCGCAGCGCGCGTTTACCGCCTTTGGCAACAGGTCGCTTATCGGTTAAAATTGCCGGGACTCTGCAATACTTTTCTTCTTCGTGCATTGCCACGACATATCAGGCGTGAGGTAGGCCCCATGAACCTTGACGATAAAGATCTGTTTCGTGACGCCATGGAAGATGTCACCCCGCTGAAAGATTGCGCAAATGTTCACTGGCTGAAAACCCCGACGCCCAAAGCGCCGCGGCAGTCAGCGAATGAGGAAATGGAAAACTTCCTGACCCGAGGCTACCTCGATATTGTTCCGCTCAGCGACCCTCTGGAATATAAAGCCGAAGGCATTCAGCAGGGCGTGCTGGATAAGCTGCGTCTGGGGAAATATCCGCTCGACGCCCGCCTTAACCTGCTGCGCCAGCCGGTAGAAAACTGCCGTCAGATGCTGTTCGCTTTTATGATGGAGGCTCGTAAGGACAGCCTGCGCAACCTGCTAATCGTGCATGGCAAAGGACGGGAGGATGAGTCCCACGCCAATATCGTGCGCAGCTATCTGGCGCGCTGGCTACAGCAGTTTGAAGATGTGCAGGCGTTTTGCATCGCGCAGCCGCAGCATGGCGGCAGCGGCGCGATTTATGTCGGCATGCGTAAAACGGAAAAAGCGCGGCTTGATAACCGTGAGCGGCATGCGAAACGCAGCCGTTAATCCCACCTTCCGGCTGGCGTTCGCCAGCCGCTGATTATCGCTAGACCGAATGACATTTACGGATGGTCGCCAGCAAAATCTCTGCGCTGAGACATAAAGGATGGCCGGAGCGGGTAATAATGCCTACCGGCTCGCCGGGACCGTGCGAGGCGATCGGCAGCGCGGCCAGTGAATTGTGCAGTAAATCTTCTTTTACCGCGCCGGAAGGCACAAACCAGACGTAGTCGTAACGCAGCGCCAGTTGCCGCGCCAGCGAGGTCGAGGAGGTTTCGACGCAGTTAGGCGGCAGCGTACAACCCTGTTCATCCATCATCGCCTGCGCAATACGGCGCGGCGCGGTGCCTTCAGGTGAAATGACCACTGGCCATTGCAACGCGCGGGATAGCGTGACGTTGTCACTTAGAAGAGGATGTTCCGGCCTGACTACCAGCCGCAGCGACTCCAGAAACAGCAGCTCGTATGAGAGCCCGGCCATCATATCGGCATCCGCCATGCGTCCAATGCCGATATCGAATTCACCCGCTTTCAGACCTGCCAGCAACACATTATTATGCAACGTCGCCACCTGCACCGTCGCCTGCGGCTGCTGCTGGTGAAAGCGATCGAGGATCTGCGGTAGCATACCCATCGCTGCGGTGGTCAACGCGCCGAGACGAATCACTACAGGTCGATCGCCGATTGGATTGACGAACGACTGCCCGGCATGGTTCAGGGCGTCCAGCACCTTGACCGCATGGGTCAGGAACTGCTCGCCGATAGTGGTGAGCTGCGCGCCCAGCCGACCGCGTTCAAACAGACGCGCGCCGGTAAGCTCCTCCAGCTCATTAAGCGTCTTTGACAGCGCGGGTTGACTCAGGCTGAGCGTCTCCGCGGCGCGCCCCAGCGTGCCTTGCTGTGCGACCGCAACGAAAGTATGTAAATGGCGCAGACGGATGCGCTGATTAAACAGGTAGTTTTTGTCCATGAAGAGAGAGTAGAGACGCCAGCAGACATTAAGCAAGCGTCTCACGACGATTTTGTTAACTTAATTGCAAATTAATATTAACATTCTTGCCCCATGAGCAGAAAATCGACCAATTTTCGGGTCAGGAAGTAATTAAAGCCGCTCTCACCATAACTTTTTCGCATGGAACCGGGCGGTTAGCGCTGTACAGCAAAGGCGGCGCAATGTGTTGAGAAAATTTCATATAGCGGCAAAGTCATAGCCGCAAGTGGTTGCGTTTCGCTATTATAGGCCGTTTTATCGCGACAGGACGCAGCGTCCGTTAACCAGTTACAGGGAGTAGGATCTGGACAGCATAAAGGCAATTGATGTTCGTCAGCTTATTAACCAACATGGACTTAGCGCTTTCCAGCGACGCGTTATTGCGCTGAGCTTTATTATCGTCGCGCTGGACGGCATGGATATCGCCCTGATGGGGTTTATCGCCCCCGCGTTGCGCAGCGCGTGGCCGATAACCAGCCATCAGTTAGGCATGGCGATCGGCGCGGCGCTGGTAGGGCTGGCGCTGGGCGCGCTGTGTGCCGGACCGCTGGCGGATCGCTATGGTCGTCGCTGGATTATCATCTGCAGCGTCTTCTTTTTCGGCGTCTGGACGCTGGCGACGGCGATGGCGCAAAACATCGAACAGATGATGCTGTTTCGCCTGCTGACCGGGCTGGGGCTGGGCGCGGCGATGCCTAACGTCGGCACGCTGGTGTCGGAATATGCCCCTGAGCGTAAGCGTGCCTTCCTGATTACCGTGGTGTTCTGCGGTTTTACCTTCGGTGCCGCCAGCGGCGGAGTGGCCGCCTCCTGGCTGATCCCAACGTTCGGCTGGCACGCGGTATTGCTGATGGGCGGCATCCTGCCGCTGCTGTTGCTGCCGCTGCTGCTGCGCTACCTGCCGGAATCGGTACGTTTTCTGCTGGCGCAGCAGGCGCCCGCGTGGCGCATCCGGGCGATTGTGGAAAAAATGTGGCCCGGCGCGACGTCTCCCCACAGCACCTTCCTTTACCCTGTTTTAACGCAGGACGCTGGCGCCATCGGCACCGTGCTGTCAGG
Source organism: Mixta sp. (assembly GCF_024610815.1). Classification (NCBI taxonomy): domain Bacteria; kingdom Pseudomonadati; phylum Pseudomonadota; class Gammaproteobacteria; order Enterobacterales; family Erwiniaceae; genus Mixta; species Mixta sp. The sequence goes on along the minus strand of NZ_JANION010000078.1, from coordinate 17,457 downwards.
GCAGTACCGCTTCGGCAGCCTGATGCTGTGGGGCGGCTATTTTATGGGGCTGTTTCTGGTCTACCTTATCGGCAGCTGGATGCCCGCGCTGATCGGCGATCTGGGGCTGAGCGTTACCGCCGCTGCGCTGATCACCGCGATGTATCAGGCGGGCGGCACGGTCGGGTCGCTGTTCGCCGGCTGGCTGATGGACAGGGTCAACGCTAACCTCGCGCTGGCGGCGATCTATTTCGGCGGCGCGCTGGCCACCATTTTGTTGGGCTGCGTGCCGGCGCAGCCGCTGCTGATGGCGACCATCGCTTTTTGCTGCGGCTTCTGCTTTAACGGCGCCAACACCGGCATGAACGCGCTGGCGGCCAGCTACTATCCGACCCAGGCGCGCGCCACCGGCTCCAGCTGGATGCACGGCATCGGGCGCATCGGCGCCATCCTCAGCGCCGTCGTCGGCGCGCAGATGCTGACGCTGGGCTGGTCATTCAGCCAGATATTTATGCTGCTGGCGTTGCCCGCGGTGCTGACCACCCTGATGCTGATAGCGAAGCAGCGCTGGGGGTAATGCCTTTTGTAAAGCGTGCGTGACAGTCGTCGTCGCGCGGCTTTCACCAGGGCGATCACAAATTTAACAAGATTTTCCCGCCGCGTTTTTGCTTGCTCTACAGTGGCATCAGGTAAGCGCAAAAAAGGCGAGGCTATGGAAAAGTTTGTCAGCGCGGATATTCTCCGTGAACGTTTTTCTCAGGCGATGTCCACGATGTATCAGCAGGAAGTGCCGCAGTATGGCACGCTGCTGCAGCTGGTGGCGGACGTCAATCAGCAGGTGCTGGCGCAGGACAACGCGCTGGCCGAGCGGCTGACGGCGACGGATGAACTGGCGCGCCTGAGCGTGGAGCGCCACGGCGCCATCCGCGTCGGCAGCGCGCAGGAACTCAGCACCTTGCGCCAGCTGTTCGCCATTATGGGCATGTATCCGGTCGGCTACTACGATCTGGCGCCAGCGGGCGTGCCGGTTCACTCGACGGCGTTCCGGCCGCATGAAGGGGATGCGCTGCGCCGCAATCCGTTTCGCCTGTTCACGTCGTTGCTGCGGCTGGAGCTGATTGAAGATCGCGCGCTGCGCGAGCAGGCCGCGGCCATTCTGGCGAAAAGGCGTATCTTTACGCCGCGCTGTCTGGCATTGATTGAAGAGCATCAGCGCACGGGCGGCTTCGACGAGCAGAGCGCCGAAGAATTTGTGCGCGAAGCGCTGGAAACCTTCCGCTGGCATCGGCAAACCATCGTCGACCGCGCCACCTGGGAGGCGCTGCATCAGCAGCACCGGCTGATCGCCGACGTGGTCTGCTTCCCTGGCTGTCATATCAACCATCTTACGCCGCGCACGCTCGATATCGATCGGGCGCAGGCCTTAATGCCCGAATATGGCATTACGCCGAAGGCGATTATCGAAGGGCCGCCGCGCCGTCAGGTGCCGCTGCTGCTGCGGCAGACCAGCTTTAAAGCGTTGGAGGAGCCGGTTATCTTTCAGGATGGCGCAGAGGGGCGTCATACCGCCCGCTTCGGCGAGATCGAGCAGCGCGGCGTCGCCCTGACGCCTGCTGGCCGGGAGCGTTACGACCGGCTGCTGGCGCAGGCGGGCAGCGGCGGCGACAACCAGCAGCATCAGCAGCAGTTGGCGCGCATCTTCAGCGAGTTCCCGGACAACGAACGCGAACTGCGTCAGCAGCAACTCGCCTGGTTTGAGTATCGCCTGACGGAAAAAGGGCGACGGCAGGGCGTGCCGCCGGATGCGGATTGCGAAACGCTAATTGAGAAGGGAATGCTAACGGCCGATCCGCAAATCTATGAGGATTTCTTACCGGTCAGCGCCGCTGGCATCTTCCAGTCCAACCTGGGCGAGGGGGCGCAGGAGCGCTTCTCCATGCAGGCGAGCCGCGCTGATTTTGAAGCGGCGCTGGGTTGCGAAATCACTGATGAAATGTCGCTCTACGCCGCGCGACAGGCGGAAAGCCTGCGACGCTGCGGCCTGAATGCCTGATACATTCGGCTATCCGTTTTTACTTTTACGACGCAGGCTGTCCGCCGGGCCTGCGTCTTCCTTTTTCCGCCGTTTTTCCTGCGCTTTCCCTGGCTGAATCTCCTTTCTGTTCGGTCTACAGCCCGCCTGACCTGCTTATCGCCGCTTTACTGGCGACGAAACCAGCATAACCGGCTGTGCTTATCGGTATAATCTGCAAAATGGCGTCTGCCATAGACAATAAAAATAAGCCTGCGAATAATATGCCCGTGCTTTACGATGGAAAAAATAATGAAGAATGAACCTTTAAGAATTCTCACGGCTGAGGGTGCATTGCGCGGCGCGATTGATGACGGCATTTTTGTGTTCAAGGGTATTCCCTATGCGGCGCCGCCAACGGGGCCGCTGCGCTGGCGCGCGCCACGCCCGGCGACGCCGTGGAAAGAGGTGCGCGATGCGACGCAGTGGGGCAACGCCAGCTGGCAGAATCGCGAATATTGTGTGCTGGCGGGCGGCGGTGATCCCGGCCAGCTCAGTGAAGACTGCCTCTATCTGAATGTCTGGTCGCCGGAAATTCAGCCGTCGCGCCCGCTGCCGGTGATGGTCTGGATACATGGCGGCGGCTTTACTATCGGCGCGGGTTCGCTCAGTCCCTATAACGGCAAACCGCTGGCCGCGCGCGGCGTGGTGGTGGTCACCATCAACTATCGGCTCGGCCATCTTGGTTTTTTTGCGCACCCGGCGCTGGATGCGGAATCGCCGCCCGGCGAGGCGATCAATAATTTCGCCCTGCTGGATCAGATCGCCGCGCTGCAATGGGTACAACGCAATATTGCCGCCTTCGGCGGCGATCGGCGCAATGTCACCCTTTTTGGCGAATCGTCCGGCGGCCGCAGCGTGCTGTCGCTGTTTGCTTCGCCTTTGGCGGCGGGGCTGTTTCATAAAGGCATCGTGCAGAGCGCCTACAGCCTGCCGGATAAAAAACGCAGCGAGGCGCTGGCAAGCGGCGTGGCGGCGGCGCATCACCTGGGGTTGAAAAACGCTACGGCGGAAGCGTTGCGCGCGCTGCCTGCGGACAGCTTCTGGACGCTGCCGCCGCATCTTGGCAACGGCCCGGTCGCTATTGCGGGCGATCGCGTGTTGCCGAAGCCGGTGGTGGAGGTGTTCGCCGCCGCGCGTCAGCACCGTTATCCGCTAATGATCGGCTACAACAGCGACGAGGCGAGCGTGCTGGAGTTTTTCGGCGTCGATCCTGTCGCCACCATCGCCAAACTGCGTGCGCGGCGGCCGCTGCTGCTGAAAATGATCAAATCGCTTTATGACGAGCATGACGATCGCCGTCTCGGCAGAAAAGTGGCGCGCGATATGGCGTTCGGCACCATGACCTGGCTGGCGGTGAATGCGCAGCATCGCCGCGGCGTGCCGGGCTGGCGTTACTACTTTGACTATGTCTCGGAGAACTCGCGCGATCTCTGCCCCAACGGCAGCTGGCACGGCAGTGAAATTCCCTACGTGATGGACACGCTGAATGCGGAAAACCCGCAGCAGGCGAACCGGCCCTTTACCGATAACGATCGGACGTTCGCCCGGCGCGTCAGTGAATACTGGCTGCGCTTCGCCCATGACGCCACCGAGTTCTCCCATCAGCTGCAGGGCGAAGTCCTCTGGCCCGCCTGGCGACCGGGCGAGGACACTACTCTGCGTTTCGGCATGAAAGGGGAAGCGGCTATCGTTCCGCAGACGCGTTTTATGCGCCTGCGTTTGAGGCTGCTGCGGTTGCTGGTGCGCGCAATGGTGCGGCTGTAAGCGCGCCGCGCGTACCACCCTGCGCAGCGGCATAGCGGCCGCTGCGGTCAGCGCTGAACCGGCATCTGTTAAAGATGTTATAAAACAGTATAAGTTTTGCAAAAGCTGCCGATAACAGTCGATAAGCCCGCCCGGTGGCGGAACATTTGATGGTTATTGACCGAATTGAGGCAGCTATGCAGCTTTTAAAGAACTTCACCATACGCGCCGTAATGCTTTCTATTCTTGGCCTGTTTTGTTTACTTTGGTCCGCGGTGGGCATGTACAGCGTACACTCATTGAACGCCCTGAGCGACGGCAACAGCGTTGACCGCCAGCTGGTGGCGCAGATGAATATCCTCAGCAAAGGGAACGATCAATATTTCCGCTTTGTCACGCGTCTTTCACGCGTAATGGAAACGCGCGCCGCCGGCGGAACGCCGGATGCGGCGGCCTTCGACAACGTGCAAAAAGCGCTGGACGGCATGGCGAAGCAGCTGGAGCTGTTTAAAGCGGCGGCGCCGGGGCCGATGGATGCGTCGACCTCCACCGCGGTGGAGGAAAGCTGGGCGAAGCTGCTGGAACAGGGCGTGCGGCCGCAGATGCAGCTGGCGCAGCAGGGCACGGTAGAAGAGTATCGCCGCCACGCCAACGGCGTCACGCCGGCGCTCAGTCGCGAATTCGGCGCGCTGTCGGAAAAATATACCGCGGCGGCGGGCATTATGCTTGACCAGACGCGCGTCACCGTCGATCGTATTACCGTGATTACCCGCATCACCATTATCGCGGCGGTCATTTGCGGTCTGCTGATCCTGCTGTTTACCGAGCGCTATCTGGTCACCATGCTGGTGCGTCCGCTGGATATGCTGCGCAACCACTTCCGTAAAATCGCCGACGGCGATCTGAGCCAGCCGATTGACGAATTTGGCCGCAACTGCGTTGGTAAACTGGTGCCGCTGCTGCGCGCCATGCAGGAGAGTCTGCGTGAAGCGGTCAGCGCCATTCGCGGCGGCACCGAGAATATCTACCGCGGCGCGGCGGAGATCTCGATGGGCAACAACGATCTCTCCTCCCGTACCGAGCAGCAGGCGGCGGCGCTGGAACAGACCGCGGCCAGCATGGAGCAGCTGACGGCGACGGTGAAGCTCAACGCCGATAACGCGCGTCAGGCGAGCGAGCTGGCGGACAACGCTTCGCTGACCGCCGGTCAGGGCGGCAAGCTGGTGAGCGACGTGGTCAACACCATGTCCGGCATCTCAGAAAGCTCGAAAAAAATCGCAGAGATCACCAGCGTGATCAACAGTATTGCCTTCCAGACCAACATTCTGGCGCTCAACGCCGCGGTTGAAGCGGCGCGTGCGGGCGAACAGGGCCGTGGCTTCGCCGTCGTAGCCAGCGAGGTGCGCAATCTGGCGCAGCGCAGCGCCGGAGCGGCGAAAGAGATCGAAACGCTGATCGGCGACTCGGTGCAGCGCGTCGACACCGGCTCGAAGCTGGTGAGCGAAGCGGGCAGCACCATGAACGCCATTTTGAAAGCGGTCGGCGACGTTACCGAGATCATGAAGCAGATCGCCGCCGCATCGGAAGAACAGAGCAAAGGGATTGCGCAGGTCGGCACCGCCGTCGCTGAAATGGATACCGTGACGCAGCAGAACGCCTCGCTGGTGGAAGAAGTTTCCGCCGCCGCCAGCGCGCTGGAGCGTCAGACCGAAGATCTGCAGCGTTCGGTGGCGAAGTTCCGCCTGTCGGCGGAGAGCGGCCAGTCCGTCGAGCCGGTGAAATCGCCGGTGCTGAAAGGCGCCCCGACGCGCCTGAAACCGGCCAGCGCCAGCAGCAGCGCAGCGGACGACTGGGTCTCTTTCTGATTCATACCGTCTGACACAACCACGCCACCAGCGTCGCAAGATGCGGTGGCGTTTCTTTTTCCATCCGGCTAATCAGACTGTAAACCGCGCCGGTGGCGACGCTGGCGGCAAACGGGGCGACCAGCCGCCGCGCGGCCAGATCGCTTTCCACCAGCGTGACGTCGGCGACGGTGACGCCAAACCCTTCAATCGCGGCGCCCGTCGCCAGATCCATCGTGGAAAAGTGCTGATTGCGCCGCATCGGCAGCGTCACTTCCTGCGCCTGTAGCCAGCGTCGCCAGTCGCGATCATCTTCCGAAGGATGCAGAAAGGTAAAGCCGGCAAGATCGCTTATCTGCAACGGACCCGCGCTGCGCAGCAGGCTTTCCGCCATGACCGGCGTTATTCGCTCCTCAAACAACAGATGCGCGCCCGCCGACGGCGCGCCATACAAAATTGCCGCATCGAAATTTTCCAGCTGCTGATTATGGGACAGGGTGGTGGTCAGCGAGACGTGCAGATCGGGATGCTGCTGCTCCAGCTGCACCAGTTTCGGCAGCAGCCAGCGCATAGCGCAGGTCGGAGCGCGCAGGCGCAGCGCGCCGCCGGCATCGAGCGCCTGCTCGGCGGCGTTCTGCATCAGCTCGTAGCCCTGCTTTAGCTGCGGCAGCAGCGCCGCGCCGCGCGGCGTCAGATGCAGCCCGCGCGCATGTCTGTCGAACAGCGCGAAACCCAGCCAGCTCTCCAGAGCGCCGATTTTGCGGCTGACCGCCCCCTGCGTCAGGCAGAGTTCGTCGGCGGCGCGCGTCAGATTAAGGTGGCGCGCGACCACCAGAAAAGCGTGGATAGCGTTTAGCGGCAGCGACTGGCGGGACATGGCGTTTCCCCGAGCAATGAGTTTTATGCATGGCTATTATGATCACAATTCGCTTGCCGCCACAAGCGGGCCCGGTTTGAATGGATATAGATTTAATTTGTATATTTATTCATTAGGGAAAACTATGACTGTGGCTTCGACGGTAACCCATCGTTCAAAATTGCCGGACGTGGGCACCACGATATTCAGCGTGATCGGGCAGCTTTCGGCGCAGCACGGCGCGATTAATCTCTCTCAGGGCGCGCCGAACTTTCCCTGTGACCAGGGGCTGGTGGCGCGCGTCAGCCAGGCGATGCGCGACGGCCATAATCAATATGCGCCGATGACCGGCTATCTGCCGCTGAAAGCGGCGCTGGCGGAAAAGGTGCTGCGCCTGTATGGGCAAAGTTACGATGTCGCCAGCGAAATATTGATTACCGCCAGCGCCAGCGAAGGGATCTACGCCGCCATCACCGCGCTGGTGCATCCCGGCGACGAAGTGATTTTTTTCGAACCCGCCTTCGACAGCTATGCGCCGGTGGTGCGTTTGCAGGGCGCGACGCCGGTGGCGCTCAAGCTGGCGCCGCCGCAGTTCGCCATCGACTGGAATGAGGTGCGCGCCGCCATCACGCCGCGCACCCGCATGATCATCATCAACACCCCCCATAATCCCACTTCGCAGACGCTAAGCGCGGAGGATCTGACGCAGCTCGCCGCGCTGACTCGCCATAGCGACATCGTGATCCTGTCGGATGAAGTCTATGAACATATGCTGTTTGACGGACGTCGGCATCACGGTATGGCGACCCACCCGGAGCTGGCGCAGCGCAGCGTGATCGTCTCCTCGTTCGGTAAAACGTTTCACGTCACCGGCTGGCGCGTCGGCTACTGTCTCGCGCCGGCAGAGCTGATGAGCGAGGTAATCAAGGTGCATCAGTTTCTGATGTACGCCGCCGATACGCCGATGCAGGTGGCGCTGGCGGCCTGGCTACAGGAGCCGACGCACTACCAGTCGCTTCCCGCCTTCTGGCAGCGCAAGCGCGATCTGCTGGCCTCGCTGTTGCAGGAGTCGCCGTTTCAGCTGCTTCCGGCGGCGGGTTCTTTTTTTATGCTGGCCAGCTACGGTCATTTCAGCGACGAAAGCGATAGCGAAATGGTAAAACGGCTGATTATCGAGCATGGCGTTGCCACTATTCCGCTTTCCGCTTTTTATACCGACGGCACCGATAACCGGCTCATCCGGCTCTCTTTCGCTAAAGATGATGCGACGTTACAGGCGGGCGCGCAGGCGCTCTGCTTGTTAAAACCGCGCTGACACTCCTGAGGAAAAAATATGAACAAGATAAACATGCTTTGCCTGGCGCTGGGTCTCTTCTCCGCATTGCAGGCGGGCGCGCAGGAGACGCTGCGCTACGGGCTGGAATCGCAATATCCGCCGTTTGAAAGCCGCAACGCGCAGGGCGAGCTGGAAGGGTTTGATATCGAGCTGGGCAAAGCGATCTGCGCAGCGGGCAATTTTCAATGCAGCTGGGTAGAAAGCAGCTTTGACGCCCTGATCCCCGGCCTGATGGCGAAAAAATTCGATGCGATCAACTCGGCGATGAACATTACGCCGGCGCGAATGAAAAGCATCGCCTTCACCCAGCCAATCTACCGCATCCCCAGCATGCTGGTGGGGCGCCGCGACGCCGGACTTCAGCCGGACGCCGCCGGGCTGAAGGGCAAAACCATCGGCGTGCTGCAAGGATCGATTCAGGAAACCTATGCCAAACAGCACTGGGAGCCGTACGGCGTCACTGTCACCGCCTATCAGGATCAGAATCAGGTCTATAACGATATGGTCGCCGGGCGACTGGACGGCACGCTGGTGATGTCGGCCGCCGGACAGTCGGGATTCCTTAATAAGCCGCAGGGTAAAGATTTCGCCTTTATCGGCAAGGCGGTCGAGGATGACGCTATTCTCGGCTCCGGCATCGGCTTCGGCCTGCGCAAGACGGACGCGGAACGGAAGGCGGCGCTGGATGCGGCCATCCGCAAAGTGCAGCAGGATGGCACGGTGAAAAAGCTGGCGGAGAAATTTTTCCCAGGCATCGACGTCAGCGTCGCCGCGCCGTAACGCCTCAGCGCGCCGCCAGCAGGCAGAGCTTTTCCGCCACCTGGTATGATTTAACGAACGACGGGATCGGCAGAAACTCAAAACGCGAATGGAAATTATGCGCGCCGGTAAAGAAGTTGGGCGTCAGTAGCCCTTTCGCCGAGAGCGCCGCGCCGTCGGTGCCGCCGCGCATCGGCACCACCTTCGGCGTAATGTGCAGTTCGTCGAGGGCGGCGAAAATCAGATCGATAGCGCGTCGATCCGTGCCGACGGCGTTGCTGATATTGCTGTAGATATCCTTTACCGTTACCTCGACGGCGCCGGTGGGGTAGCGCGCGGCGATCTGCCGCGCCGCATCGGCGATCTCCTGCTTGCGCTGTTCAAAGCGCGTCAGGTCGAAATCGCGAACAGAGGCTTTCAGCCGCGCTTCGTTGGCGTTGGCGCTTATTTCGTTAAACCAGATATAGCCTTCGCGCCCTTCGGTATGCTCCGGCGTCTGCTGACGATCGAAACAGGCGATAAAATCGTGCGCCATCAGCAGCGGATTGACCAGCACGCCTTTGGCGGACATCGGATGCGCCGGCACGCCGGTAAAACGGATTTCCGCCGCCGCCCCGTTGAAGTTTTCATACACCACTTCACCCAGTTCGCAGCAGTCGATGGTCCAGGCGAAATCGACGTTGAAGCGTCGCTCCAGATCGAGCGCCTTGGCGCCGCGCAGGCCGATCTCCTCATCCGGCACAAAGGCGACGACGATATCGCCATGGTCGCCGCGCAGGTTCTCCATTAGCGTCATCACTACGCTGACCGCCGCCTTGTTATCGGCGCCCAGCACGCTGGTGCCGTCGCTGAAGATAATCTCCTGGTCGCGATAGGGCAGGATCTCCGGGTGTTCGGCGACGCGCAGCCAGATATCCTGCTGCGCGTTCAGGCAGAGATCCTCGCCGTTAAAGCGCAGCGTCTGCGGATGAATATCGGCGGAGAGGCCGACGTCAACGGTATCAATATGGGTGATAAAGCCCACGCGCGGCGCGGCGGGGCGGTTGCCAGGCTTCACGGCGGTGACCGTGGCGTGCGCGTCGATCTCCACCTGTTGCAGACCCAACGCGCGCAGCTCTTCCGCCAGCAGCTGTGCCATCTGCTGCTGTCCCGGCGTGCTGGGAAGGGTGGTCGCATGCGCGTCGCTCTGACTGCTGACGGCGAGATAACGGTAAAAACGGTCGGTTAACTGACGGGCCAGCCTGTCGGTCATAGCGCTTCCTTATTGTGGCGTTTTCATCATTCTGTTGGTGAAGAAAACGTGTTATTTATTAACCAGATGTTAATTTGTTTTACACATCGCCAGCGGGAAAAGTCAACGAAAAGTGAGGGTGGAGATGAAAAAAACAGTAACGTGTGCGACGCTGATGCTGCTGTTCAGCGCCACGGCGGCAGCGAAAACCCTGGTCTACTGCGCGGAAGGATCGCCTGAGAACTTTAACCCCCAGCTCTATACGTCCGGCACCAGCGTCGACGCCAGCGCGGTGCCCATCTTCAACCGGCTGGTGGAATTTAAAACCGGCACCACCGAGCTGGAGCCGAGTCTGGCGCAGCGCTGGGAGATCTCGCCGGACGGCACGGTTTATACCTTCTACCTGCGCGAAGGCGTGCAGTTTCACCGCAGCAAAGATTTTACGCCGACGCGCCCTTTAAATGCCGACGATGTGATCTTTTCTTTTATGCGGCAAATGGACCCCAATAACCCTTACCATAAGGTTTCGGGCGGCACCTACGCCAATTTTGAAAGCCTGGAGTTCGGCAAGCTGATCAAGAAAATCGAGAAGGTGGACGAGCATACCGTGCGCTTCACGCTGGCCCATGCGGAAGCGCCGTTTCTCGCCGATCTCGCCTGGTATTTCGCCTCAATCCACTCGGCCGAGTATGCCGATCACATGCTGAAGGCGGGCACGCCGGAGCGCGTCGACCAGCAGCCGATCGGCACCGGGCCGTTCCAGCTGGTGCAGTATCAAAAAGATTCGCGCATTCTCTACAAGGCGTTTCCTGACTACTGGCAGGGCAAGGCGAAGCTGGATCGGCTGGTGTTCACCATTACGCCGGACGCCTCGGTGCGCTACGCCAAACTGGAGAAAAACGAATGTCAGGTGATGCCGTTTCCCAACCCCGCCGACCTGTCGCGTATCCGTCAGAATCCCGACCTGACGCTGATGCAGAAGTCAGGGCTGAACACCGGCTTTCTCGCCTTTAACACGCAAAAACCGCCGCTGGATAAGGTTGAAGTGCGTCAGGCGCTCACCCTGGCGATCAATAAGCCAGCAATCATCGACGCCATTTTTCACGGCACCGGCAGCGTGGCGAAAAACCTGCTGCCGCCGGATGTCTGGAGCAGCGACAGCGGGCTGAAGGATTACCCCTGGGACCCGCAACAGGCGAAGCGACTGTTGCAGCAGGCGGGCGTTAAGCCCGGCACCACCATCGATCTCTGGGCGATGCCGGTGCAGCGTCCCTATAACCCCAACGCGCGCCGCATGGCGGAGATGATCCAGGCGGACTGGGCCGCCGTCGGCATCAAGGCGCGCATCGTCAGCTATGAGTGGGGCGAGTACCTGAAGCGCGTGAAAAACGGCGAACATCAGGCGGCGCTGATGGGCTGGACCACCGCCACCGGCGACCCGGATAACTTCTTTAGTCCGTTGTTCAGCTGTACCTCCGCCAACGGCGGCTCCAACTCCGCCAAATGGTGCTATCAGCCGTTTGAAAAGCTGATCAATGCCGCGCGCACCGAACAGGATCACGGCCGCCGCGTCGCGCTTTACCAGCAGGCGCAGCAGATAATGCATGACCAGGCGCCGGCGGTGATGATCGCCCATTCGACCATCTTCGAACCGGTGCGTAACAACGTTAGCGGCTATCAGATCGATCCTTTTGGCAAACATATTTTCTATCAGGTTGATATCAAATAGTTCCCAGGGCGGCACCGTCCGGTGTCGCCTGATTGATTAATTTTCGTGAACAAAATCACAGCCTGTTTCTTTTCCCGACAGTGAATTATGAACTTTCTCGCAAATTGTTATGCCGACCATGGAAACCGGTTTCCGTTTTGTTTCCTATAAGAAGGTCGAAACCGTGAGAGGGCGCATGCCATGTACAAGATTATGCTTTGCTGTTCCGCCGGAATGTCCACCAGCATGCTGGTGAGAAAAATGCAGGACGAAGCCGCGCAACGCGGGCTGGAAGCGGATATCGCCGCCTTCAGCGCCACCGAATTCGATGAGCGTTTCTCAGGCTATGACGTGGTGCTGCTGGGCCCGCAGGTGAAATATATGCAGGAGACGCTGGCGGCGAAAACCGCCAGCGCCGGGATTCCGGTCGCCACCATTAACATGATGGACTACGGCACTATGCGCGGCGATAAAGTGCTGGATTACGCCCTGCAACTGATCGCGCAAAAAGGAGTGGCATAATGTCGTCACTTTACCAGGGCTTAATTAATGTCATCGAACGTAAGATCACGCCGCTGGCGGGCGCGGTGGGTCAGCAGCGGCATGTGATCGCCATCCGCGACGGTTTTGTCGCGGCGCTGCCGTTTATGATCATCGGCTCTTTTATGCTGGTGTTTATCTTTCCGCCGTTCGCCGCCGACAGCCAGTGGGCCTTCGCCCGCGGTTGGCTCGACTTCTCGCTGCGCCATCGCGATCAGCTGATGCTGCCTTACTATCTCAGCATGGGCGTGATGACCTTTTTTATCTCCACCGGCATCGGCGCCAGTCTGGGGCGCCACTATAAGCTGGAGCCGGTTATGACCGGTTTGCTGGCGCTGATGGGCTTTCTGCTGGTGGCCGCGCCTTATCATGACGGTCATATCGCCACCGACTATTTCTCCGGGCAGGGCATCTTTACCGCCATTCTCACCGCCATTTACACCACCGAGGTTTATGCGCTGCTGAAGCGCAAAAACATCACTATCCGCCTGCCGAAAGAGGTGCCGACCGGCGTGGCACGCTCGTTTGAAATTCTTATCCCGGTGATTGTGATCGTGGCGACGCTGCATCCGCTCAACCTGCTGGTCGCCTCCTGGACCGGTATGATCATTCCCGAAGCGATTATGCATCTGCTACAACCGCTGGTTTCCGCCTCGGACACCCTGCCGGCGGTGCTGCTGTCGGTGCTGATTTGCCAGATCCTCTGGTTCGCCGGCATTCACGGCGCGCTGATCGTCACCGGTATTATGAACCCGTTCTGGCTGACCAACCTGGCGGCGAACCAGGCGGCGCTGGAGGCGGGGCAGACGCTGCCGCACACCTATCTGATGGGCTTTTGGGACTTCTATTTGCTGATTGGCGGCGTCGGCTCTACCTTGCCGCTGGCGTTCCTGCTGCTGAAAAGCCGCGCCGCGCACCTGCGCACCATTGGCAAAATGGGCATCGTGCCGAGTTTCTTCAATATTAACGAGCCGATCCTGTTTGGCATGCCGATCATTATGAACCCGTTGTTTTTCCTGCCGTTTATTCTGGTGCCGATGATCAATGCCGTCTTCGCCTGGACCGCGACCAAACTGGGCTGGGTGGCGCAGGTGGTGTCGATGGCGCCCTGGACTACGCCTGCGCCGATCGGCGCTTCGTGGGCCGCTAACTGGGCCTTTAGCCCGGTAATCATGTGCCTGTTCTGCATGATGCTTTCCGCGCTGATCTATCTGCCGTTCGTTAAGGCATGGGAGCGCAGCCTGCTGCGCCAGGAGCAGGAGGCGCAGGCCCAACAGGCGGCTGCGGCGCCCGGCGCCGGTTTACAAACACCCTGAGAGGAACCGTTAAATGGATTATCAGTTTCCGCAAGATTTCTGGTGGGGCAGCGCCAGCAGCGCGCCGCAGACCGAGGGCGAAAGCCTGAACTTCGGCAAAAGCGCCACCGTCTGGGATCGCTGGTTCGAGGAGGCGCCGACGCGCTTTCACCGCCAGATCGGTCCGGCGCACACTTCCACCTTTTATCAGCACTGGCGCGAGGATATCGCGCTGCTGAAACAGCTGCGGCACAATACCTTCCGCACCTCGATCGCCTGGTCGCGCCTGATCCCGGACGGGCGCGGCGCGGTCAACCCGGAGGCGGTAACGTTCTATAACCAAATTATCGACGAAATGCTGCGCCAGGGGATTACTCCCTTTATCAACCTGTTTCATTTCGATATGCCGATGACGATGCAGCAGGCGGGCGGCTGGGAAAGCCGCGACGTGGTGGAGGCCTACGCTGAATATGCGCAAACCTGCTTCCGGCTGTTTGGCGATCGGGTAAAGCACTGGTTTACCTTTAACGAGCCTATTGTGCCGGTGGAAGGAGGCTATCTCTACGACTTTCACTATCCGAATGTGGTCGATTTCCAGCGCGCCGCTACCGTTGCCTGGCATACTATGCTGGCGCACGCGCTGGCGGTGCGACGCTTCCGGGAGGGCGGCTACGGCGGCGAGATCGGCATCATTCTCAACCTGACGCCCTCTTATCCGCGATCGACGCATCCGGCGGATGAGAAGGCGGCGCGCATCGCCGATCTCTTCTTCAACCGCAGCTTTCTCGATCCGGCGCTGCTGGGACGCTATCCCGCAGAGCTGGTGGCGCTGCTGAAAGAGCATCAGCAGTTGCCCGTCTGCCAGCCTGGCGACGAGGCGCTGCTGGCGGCGGGGCGCGTCGACCTGCTCGGCGTCAATTACTATCAGCCGCGACGGGTGAAATGCCGCGATTCGCTGATCAATCCGCACAGCCCCTTTATGCCGGAATGGTTTTTCGATCACTACGCGATGCCGGGCCGCAAAATGAATCCGTATCGCGGCTGGGAGATCTATGAGAAGGGCATCTACGACATCCTCAGCGATCTGCGGGAGAACTACGGCAACCCGCGCTGTTTTATTTCTGAAAACGGCATGGGCGTGGAGGACGAGCAGCGTTTTGCCCGCGATGGCCGCATTGAGGATGATTACCGCATCGAGTTCGTGCGCGATCATCTGATCTGGCTGCACCGCGCGCTACAGGAAGGTTCGCGCTGCCTGGGGTATCATATGTGGACCTTTATTGATAACTGGTCGTGGAGCAACGCCTATAAAAACCGCTACGGTTTTGTGCAGCTCGATCTTGACAGTCAGCAGCGCCGCGTGAAAAAAAGCGGTGAGTGGTTTGCGCGCGTCGCCAGCGAGAATGGATTTACGCTGGCTGAAAAATAGCGAAAGAGCGGAGAACAACGGAGATCTATGGCGAGTATTAATGATGTTTCGCGCCTGGCAAAAGTATCGAAAGCGACCGTTTCCCGGGTGCTGAGCGGCAGCCGGGGCGTTAAAGAGGAGAGCCGCGACGCCGTGCTGCGCGCCGTTGAGAAGCTGAACTATAAGCCCAACGTTATTGCGCAGTCGCTTACCCGCCAGAAAACGCACTGCGTCGGCGTCATCTGCGCGACCGAGCATGTGCAGCAGGCGACCGGCTATCTGCAGGCGCTGGAAAAGGCGCTGAGTCAGGACGGCAAACATCTGCTGCTGCGCTTCGCCAACAGCGCGCCGGCGGTGTCGCAGGCGATGGAGGAGCTGGGAGCGGGGCGCTGCGACGCGGTAATGGTAGTGGGCGCGCGCTTCGCGCTGCCCGACGACGCGAAGCAGGCGGTATTGATCGACTGTCTCGACGGCGGCGACGGGCCGCAGCTGGCGATCGACTATCAGTTCGCCAGCCTGACCGCCTGTCACTATCTGTTCAGCCAGCAGCGACGCAAAATCGTGCTGTTCAACTTCAGCCACGGCGAGGCGGCGGAGCAGGTGCTGGCGGGCTATTGCGAGGCGCTGGAAAGCGTGGCGCAGCCCTATAATCGTCAACTGGTGTGCGGCGAGGAGGAATCGGTCAGCGTGGCGCTGCAAACCCTGATCAATCGTCATATCGCCTTCGACGCGCTGCTGGTCTCCGACTATATCAAAAGCCGCGAGGCGATTGCGCTGCTGCGCAGCTTTCAGCGTCAGGTGCCGCAGGATGTGATGGTTTTCAGCCTCGACGGCGCGGTGCCGGTCGTCGGCGCGCCGGAGATGCCGCAGATGGCGTGGCCGCTGGATATGCTGGCGCAGCGTGCGTTGCAGCTGATCGGCGGTGAAAATGTCGCTTTTCCACCGCTGCGCGGCAGCCTGATTGCTCCCTGAACGGCCTGAAACGCGGCGCGGGCGAGCAGCATAAAGCGCCGAGGCATGCATCGGCGCTATGGTGACAACGTCACTTTAACGACAGGCTTCGGACTGCGCCGCGTGACTCCTCTCTCAGGACTGGCTGAACTGCAAATAGGCGACGTGCGTCTGTAAATACTCTTCCAGCCCATGCCGACCATCGGCGCCGCCAATGCCCGACTTGCGCCAGCCAGCGTGGAATCCCTGCATCGCCTCGAAATTTTCGCGGTTGATATAGGTCTCGCCAAATTTCAGCTGACGCAGGGCAACCATCGCCGTATTCAGGTTCTGCGTATAGAGTGAAGAGGTCAGGCCGTATTCGCTGTCGTTAGCCAGCGCGATCGCCTCGTCCAGCGTGCTGAAGGTCGTCACCGGCAGTACCGGGCCAAAAATTTCTTCGCGCATAATCGTCATCTCCTGCTTCACGCCGCTCAGAATCGTCGGCTGGAAAAAATAGCCGGTGGTCCCGGCGCGTTTGCCGCCGGTGACCAGCTGCGCGCCCTGTTCAATGGCACGCGCGACTTTCTCCTCCACGCGCTTCAGGGCGTCAGCGTTGATGAGCGGCCCCATATCGATGTCGCGCTGTTCCGCCGGATCGCCCCAGGTTATTTTGCTGAAGGCGGCGGACAGGCGCGTCATAAAGGCGTCATAGATCCCTTCTTGCACATAGACCCGCTCAGCGCAGTTGCACACCTGGCCGCTGTTGATGATGCGCGAGTTGACAATCGCCCTGACCGCCAGATCGAGATCGGCGTCGTTCATGACGATAGCGGGCGCTTTGCCGCCCAGCTCCAGCGACACTTTGGTCACGTTCTGCGCGGCGGCGGTCATCGTCTGAATCCCGGCGTTGACGCTGCCGGTCAGGCTCACCATGCCTACCTTCGGGTTGGCGGCCAGCTCCTGGCCCACGACTGGCCCATAGCCGAAAACGATATTAAATACTCCCTTCGGCAGCCCGACCTGCTGGACAATTTCCGCAAAGATCGCCGCGTTGACCGGCGTGACTTCGCTGGGCTTCAGCACGATGGTATTACCGGTAATCAGCGCTGGCGCTGCTTTACGCGCGATAAGAAAGAAGGGGAAGTTCCACGGCAGAATGCCGGTGGTGACGCCAATCGCCTTTTTGAACACAAAGATATTTTCATTAGGGCGATCGCTTTGCACGATATCGCCTTCGTAACGGCGCGCCCACTCCGCCATATAGTCCAGGTAGTCGGCGGTAAACAGCACCTCGGTTTGCGCCAGCCCCTGCGTTTTGCCCCCTTCGGCGACAATCGTGGCGGTCAGCTCCGCCTCGCGCTGGCGAATCCCGGCGGCGATCTTATGCAGCCAGACGCCGCGCTCCACTGCTGGCAGCGCTTCCCAGCCCGGCTGCGCCGCGGCGGCGGCGTCGATAGCGCGGCGCGCGTCCTCCGCGCTGCCTTCCGGCACCTGCGCGATGACCGCTTCCGTCGCCGGGTTGATCACCTCAATCCACGCGCCCTGATGAGACTGAAATTCGCCGTCGATAAACATCTGTTTTTGACTGGTGGTCATCTGCGGCTCTCCGTTATTAATCCTGCGATCTGTTGGTAACAAAAAGATATAAAACTGTTGATTTTTTCCACCTTGACCTGGGAAGGTGCGGAACACCTTCTTCTGATTGCCATGCGGTTTTGTGAAATGGCAAAAATGCACGGATCAAGCTACGC
>NZ_JANION010000075.1:0-24228 GCF_024610815.1 Mixta sp. | reverse complement strand
ATCGACGCCGGAAAAAGGAGTAATTCTCCGTGCGTGGATAACCGGCATGGAGTTTATTCATAGCGAAAGGAAACTGCTTTTATATGGAAAATCGCAACGCCACCATACCGCTTCTGTACCGGCTTAATCCGCTCAGTGCGTTTATTCAACGCAGACTTGCCTTTACCGGCGCCTTGTCGCTCCCGTTGATGTTATTTACGCCTTTTATCGTTCAGGCCACAGAGTATGGCTCAATTACCGTTGAAAAAGAGGCGACGCTGCAACTGTCTCCCGGAGACAGCGTGACGGTAGCGGGCAGCGAAAAGCACCTTTGCGGCATCTGCAACGCTGCTGGTGCCAGCGACAGCACGCTGACATTGGGCGATAGCGTGACGATTAATGTAGATGGACCGATGGCAAGAGGCATCAGGCTGCAAGGCAATAATGCGCAGTTGCAGGCGAACCAGCTGAGAATAACGGCGAACGGGATCAATGGCATTGAAGCGGATGCGCGCAATGTGTCGCTGAATTTAGGCCATGCAAGCCGCATTGAATTAACCACCAATTTAGGATGGGGAAATGGCATTGCTCTTAGTCGCGCTTCGACGCTGGAAGCCGATGCGTTATCGATTATTACGCACGACTTAGCGACGGGGTTATACATTTACCATGCTGGCTCGCAGGCTGATTTAGGAAATAACAGCTATATTCAGACGAATGGCAATCAGGCCAGCGGCATATTCATTTCCGGCATGGAATATAACGGACTAAATACGCCAGCCAGCCTGAAGGCGAATCAACTCTATATTGAGACCGCCGGGAACGCTGCCCCGGGTATTAATATTCAACCTAACTCCGTTGTCGATTTAGGAAAACAGAGCATTATAACAACCCAGGGCGAGGCGGCTATTGGTATCTGGACGCTGGGCGAGTTGACGGCAGAGGCGCTGGAGGTCCGCACCGCAGGCGGCGAACTCGCCAATGCAATCAGGGTGAATGGGCAGGGCGTGGCGAACATTGGCCCTGGCAGCGCTCTCTATACGGAAAAAAGCGGCGCGCTGGTCGCCATGGGCAGCACCGCCGCCATTCACTTCAACGGCAGCCCGACGCAGCGTAACACGATTGTTTCCGGCGGCACCTATGCGGTATCAGCGCAGTTTGCAGGCGCCAACGTCAATCTCTCTTATGCCGATATTCACGCCATCAGTGATACTGACGGCACCATCGCGCTTTGGGCATTTGGCGGCGGTAATATTATGGGCGATAACCTTTCCATCGTTGGTAATACCGCCACAACGGGCGCTTATGCCATGTCTGACAGTGAAATCGCGCTTACCGGCAAGACGGTGATTCGTATGGCTTCGCCGCTGGAAATAGCGCTGGGCACAGAGGGAAGCGAGGAGGCTGGCGCCGGTCGCATTACCTTAAATGGACAGGCGGATATTGTCGGCAGCATACGGGCGACAGGCGGCGCCATTGCGCTGGATATGGCGTCAGGTTCACAGCTTACCGGCGTTGCCTTCAGCGACAGCGCCAACGGCGCCATACTGGATATGAAGATGGATCAGAGCCGCTGGAGCATGGTGGCCGACTCCGTGGTAGATAGCCTGACGCTGAACGACAGTACGGTCGACTTCGCAAATGACGTGGTCGGCACGCGGCTGACGGTCGGGGAACTGGCAGGCAGCGGTACTTTTGCGATGAAAACGGATATCGTCGCGCTGAACAGCGATAAGCTGGTGGTTACCGGCAGCAGCGCGGGCAATCATACGCTGCTGGTGCGCAATCGGGGCGATATGCGCACTACCGGGCAAGAGGTGCTGACGCTGGTGGAAACCCCGGATGGTCAGGCGAATTTCGCTTTATCGCCGGACAGGGGCAGGGTGGAACTGGGCGGTTATCTTTATGACCTGCGTAAAGCGGGCGGCGACTGGCAGCTTTATGCCGCTGGTGCAGTCGACGATCCCGCCGGGGCCGATCCTGAACCGACGCCGGAACCGACACCGGAGCCTACGCCGGAACCGACGCCGGAGCCTACGCCGGAACCGACACCGGAACCGACGCCGACACCGACACCGACACCGACACCGACACCCATCACGCCTCCCGACAGGCCAGATATCACCAACGCGGCGGATGCGGGCGCTAATTTCCTGAATATCAGCTATCTGATGAACTATGCGGAGATGCAATCGCTGTTGCAGCGCTTTGGCGACCTGCGCCAGAAGCAGTCGCTCGGCGACGGCTGGGTGAGAGGCATCGGCGGACGCTTTGACAGCTTCGCCAGCGGCAAACTGAGCGATTTCAGCCTGAGCTATTCCGGCATGCAGTTCGGCGTCGACCGACAGTTAAGGCCGGATCTGCCGGTCGTAGCGGGTGCCTTTATGGGCGTCACTCACGGCAACGCTCATTACGCCAGCGGCAGCGGCGACCAGACTTCCAGCCATGCGGGTTTTTATCTCACTGCGATGACCGACAGCGGCCTGTGGTTTGACGGCGTGGTGAAATATTCACGCATGAAAAGCGGCTTCAACGTCAGGGATTCGCAGGGACAGGGCGTCAGCGGCTATGGCGCGGCGAATAACTACAACCTGTCACTGGAGAGCGGCAAACGCTTCGCTCTGACGCAGGCGGAACAGGGCTTTTATCTGGAGCCGCAGTTACAGCTTGCCTGGAGCCATCAACAGGGGGATACGCTACGCGCGTCAAATGGCCTGCGCATCGACCTCGATGGCTACGATTCGCTATTGGGACGCGCCAGCGCGCTGCTCGGCTATCAAATCACGCAGGAGGCGCGCCAGCTGAATCTCTACCTGAAAAGCGGCGTGGTGCGGGAATTCAAAGGCGACACCGGCTATCGTCTGAACGGCTCGCCGGAGCGCCACAGTTTCCGCGGCAACGGCTGGAATAACGGGCTGGGCGTCAGCGCGCAGGTCACCGGGCAGCACCTGTTTTACCTTGAAGGAGACAGCACCACCGGTCACCAGTTTAATCAGCGACAGTTCAGCGCGGGCTACCGCTTTACCTTTTAATACGCGCGCTTTACCTGCTTTTACCTGACTCTGCTCCCGGAGCCGCCTGATTACGCTTATATTTTTGCCGTACAGGTTATTGTTTCCTGCCGCATCAGGCGGCTCACTTAAAACAGGAGCAGACTAATGAACAAGCTCACCTCCCTGGCCGGCGCGTTGGCGCTGATGCTGGCGGCGGGGAATGCGTCGGCCGCCTCTTACGGCGAGCAGCTGGAAGGCTTTCCTATGCCTTATCCGCTTCAGCATTTCACCTTTTCCTCTCAGCAGCAGTCGCTCAGCATGGGCTATATGGATGTGAAGCCGGTCGGTCAGGCTAACGGGCATGTGGCGGTATTGATGCACGGCAAAAACTTCTGCGGCGCCACCTGGGAAAGCACTATCCGTGCGCTGAGCCAGCAGGGATACCGCGTCATTGCGCCCGATCAGGTGGGCTTCTGTACCTCTACCAAGCCTGACAGCTATCAGTACAGCTTCCAGCAGCTCGCCAGCAACACACATCAGCTGCTCAAGAGTCTGGGCGTGGAAAAAGCGATTGTTATCGGCCACTCCACCGGCGGCATGCTGGCGACGCGTTATGCGCTGATGTATCCGCAGCAGACGGAAAAGCTGGTGATGGTCAATCCGATCGGTCTGGAGGACTGGAAAGCGAAAGGCGCGCCCTGGCGCACGGTGGATGAGTGGTATCAGCGCGAGCTAAAGCTGTCGGCGGAAGGGATCAAAAAGTATGAGCAGCAGACTTACTATGCGGGCAACTGGAAGCCGGAGTATGACAAATGGGTCGATATGCTGGCCGGGCTGAACAGCGGGCCGGGACATAAGAAAGTTGCCTGGAACTCCGCGCTGATCTACGACATGATCTACAGTCAGCCGGTTTACTACGAGCTGCCGGATCTGCGTGTCCCGACCACGCTGTTTATCGGCACCGCCGATACCACCGCCATCGGCAGCGATATCGCGTCACCGGCGGTGAAAGCGCAGCTGGGGCATTATGAGGTATTGGGGAAAGAAGCGGCGAAACGCATTCCCCACGCCCGCCTGGTTGAGTTTGACGGCATGGGACACGCGCCGCAAATGGAGGCGCCGGAGAAGTTTAACCAGGCGCTGATAGAGGATTTAGAGCCTAAATAATTCAGGTTGCAGGAAGGCGGTAAGGGCGTGAATCGCCGGGAGCTTGCAAAAGTAAGTGACCGGTGTGAGCGAACGCAGCCAACGAATCTGCGGCCTGAAGTATGACGGCTATAGCGATGCTGAAATGATAAAAACGCAAACCTTTTTTGATGGTCACAACGATCTGCTGCTGCGTCTGTGGGTCAACCACGCGGACAATCCGGCGCAGGCCTTTTTCGCCGGGCTTGAGCGCGGGCATCTTGATTACCCGCGCATGCGTCAGGGCGGCTTCGCCGGCGGCCTGTTCGCCGTCTTCGTGCCGCCCGCCGTCTGGCTGGCGGGCGAGCGCAAGCAGGATCTCGCCAGCGTGCAGGCGCAGCACGACGCGCTGGCGATCGCCGAGGCGCAGATAGCGATTTTGCAGCAGCTGGCGGACGCGTCGCAGGGCCGGGCGCGTCTGTGCCGCACGGCGGCGGAGATCGAGCAATGCCTGCAACAGGATGTGCTGGCGCTGGTGATGCATATTGAAGGCGCCGAGATGCTCGACCCGGAGCTGGCGCTGCTGGACACGTTTTATCAGCTGGGCCTGCGCAGCATCGGGCCGTTCTGGAACCTGCCCAACCGCTTCGGCGTCGGCGTTAACGGCGGCTTTCCCGGTTCGCCCGATACCGGCGACGGCATGACGGAGGAGGGCAAAGCGCTGATTCGCGCCTGCAATCGCAAACGGCTGCTGATCGATCTTTCGCATATGAATGAGAAGGCCTTCTGGCAAACAGCGGAGCTCAGCGATGCGCCGCTGGTGGCGACGCACTCCAACGCGCACGCGCTCTGCGCGCAGCCGCGCAACCTGACCGACGCGCAGCTGGCGGCTATCGCCCACAGCGACGGTTTCGTCGGCGTTAACTTCGGCAACGCCTTTCTGCGCGCCGATGGACAACGCAATGCCGACACGTCGTTGCATGAAATTGTTAAACACCTGTGCTGGCTGATCGATAAAGTGGGAGAAGATCGGGTTGGCTTTGGATCTGATTTTGACGGCATCAGCGTGCCGGAAAGCCTTGGCGACGTAACGGGAATGCCAAAACTTTTCAAGGCGTTAACCGATGCTGGCTTTGATGAGAAACGTCTGGAAAAACTGGCCTGGCGTAACTGGCTGCGGGTGCTGAAGCGCACGTGGGGTCAATAGAAAAGTTGCGATCCAGGTCACATTAGAGCAACATCTGCGCTGCCAAATTTTCATATTTGACAAGTTGCGGGTTGCCTGCCGCAATTAATGGTGACAACCCCGTCATTTTAACGCCAAGAGGAGAAGCCTAATGTCTGCATGGATCAAACCTGCATTTGAAGATTTACGTCTGGGTCTGGAAGTGACTCTGTACATTTCCAACCGTTAATCCCTGTGCCCGCGCTCGTCGCGGGCCTGTTTTTTTTCTCCTTTCCCGGTCATCACATGCAGATCAAAGTTCTTGGCTCCGCAGCTGGCGGAGGGTTCCCGCAATGGAACTGCAATTGTCACAACTGTCAGGGCGTGCGTAACGGCACGATGAAAACCTCGCGGCGGACGCAATCCTCTATCGCCATCAGCGACAACGGCAAGGATTGGGTATTGTGCAATGTCTCGCCCGATATCTGCCATCAGCTGTTGGCTTCGCCTGAATTGAATAATCCCGACGTGCTGCGCGGCACCGGCATCGGCGCCATTATCCTGACCGACAGCCAGATCGATCACAGCGCGGGCTTACTCAATTTACGTGAAGGCTGTCCGCATCAGGTCTGGTGTACCGAAGAGGTGCATCAGGATCTGACCACCGGCTTCCCGGTATTCACCATGCTTTCCCACTGGAACGGCGGCCTGGTGCATCACCCGATCGTGCCGGACAGCCCGTTTACCGTCGGCGTCTGTCAAAGCCTGCGCTTTACCGCCATTCCGCTGCTGAGCAACGCGCCGCCTTATTCGCAGTACCGCAACCGCCCGCTGCCGGGTCATAACGTGGCGCTGTTTGTGGAAGACGGCAGCAGCGGCAAAAGCCTGCTGTATGCGCCGGGGTTGGGCGAGCCGGACGCGGCGCTGATGCCGTGGCTGCAAAAGGCGGACTGTCTGCTGATCGACGGCACGCTGTGGCGCGACAACGAGCTGGCGGCAACCGGCGTCGGGCTGAATACCGGTAAAGATATGGGCCACCTTGCGCTCTCAGAAGAGCAGGGACTGGCCGCGCTGCTGGCGTCATTGCCGGCGGAACGTAAGATTCTGATTCACATTAACAACACCAATCCCATCCTGGATGAAGAGTCCGCTGAGCGCCAGAGCCTGACGCAGCAGGGTATCGAAGTGAGCTGGGATGGCATGTTGATCGAGGTATAACCATGACGCAGGCACAGCCGCTTTCGCCGCAGGCCTTTGAACAGGCGCTGCGCGCAAAAGGCGCTTACTACCATATTCATCATCCGTACCATATTGCGATGCACAACGGCAAGGCGACGCGCGAGCAGATCCAGGGCTGGGTCGCCAACCGCTTTTACTACCAGACCAATATTCCGCTGAAGGATGCGGCGATCATGGCCAACTGCCCGCACCCGGAAGTGCGCCGCAAATGGATTCAGCGCATGCTCGATCATGACGGCTACGGCGGCAGCGAAGGCGGCATCGAAGCCTGGCTGCGGCTCGGCGAGGCGGTCGGCCTGAAGCGCGAGGTGGTGGAATCGGAAGCGCTGGTGCTGCCCGGCGTGCGTTTCGCCGTTGACGCCTATGTGAACTTCGCCCGTCGCGCCAACTGGCAGGAAGCGGCCTGCAGCTCGCTAACCGAACTGTTCGCGCCGCAGATTCATCAGGCGCGTCTCGACAGCTGGCCGCAGCACTATCCCTGGATCGAAGCGGAAGGCTACGACTATTTCCGCAGCCGTCTGGGACAGGCTAACCGCGATGTGGAGCATGGCCTGCAGCTGGCGCTGGAATATTGCGACACGGTTGAGAAGCAGCAGCGCATGCTGGAAATCTTACAGTTCAAGCTGGATATCCTGTGGAGCATGCTCGACGCCATGACCATGGCCTATGATCTGAAACGCCCGCCTTACCATACGGTGACGGCGGACCTCGCCTGGCATAAAACGAGACTGGTGTAATGGATATTAACGCTTCACAAACGCCGCTGTTTCGTCGCGGCTTTCGCCTGCAGTGGGAAGAGGCGCAAAACTGCCACGTCATTCTCTACCCTGAGGGCATGGCGCGGCTGAACGGCAGCGCCGCCGAAATCCTGCTGCTGGTGGACGGCAAGCGCACGCTGGGCGATATCATCGCCGAGCTCAACGCCCGTTTCCCCGGCGTGCCCGATCTGGGCGCTGACGTAACCGATTTTTTTGGCAAAGCCTATGAACAGAAGTGGATCATCTTCCGTGACTGAACGGAAACCCGGCGTTAATCCGCCGCTGTGGCTGCTGGCGGAGCTGACCTACCGCTGTCCGTTGCAGTGCCCTTATTGCTCCAACCCGCTCGATTTCGCGCAGCAGGAGAAAGAGCTGACCACGGAACAGTGGATTGACGTCTTTCGCCAGGCGCGCGCTATGGGCAGCGTGCAGATTGGTTTTTCCGGCGGCGAGCCGCTGGTGCGCAAAGATCTGCCTGAGCTGATCGCCGCCGCGCGCGGCCTCGGTTTCTATACCAACCTGATCACCTCTGGCATCGGGCTGACCGAGAAAAAACTGCAAACCTTCGCCGACGCCGGTCTGGACCATATTCAGATCAGCTTCCAGGCGAGCGATGAGACGCTGAACGCCGCGCTGGCCGGGTCGGAGAAGGCATTCCGACAGAAGCTGGAGATGGCGCGCGCGGTAAAGGCGCACGGTTATCCGATGGTGCTGAACTTCGTGCTGCATCGCCACAATATCGATCAGATCGACCGTATCATCGAGCTCTGCATCGAGCTGGAGGCGGACGACGTCGAGCTGGCGACCTGTCAATTTTACGGCTGGGCGCAGCTGAACCGCGAAGGGCTGCTGCCGACGCGCGAACAGATCGCGCGTGCGGAAGCCGTTGTGGGTCAGTACCGCGAACGTATGGCGGCCAGCGGCAGTCTGACCAATCTGCTGTTCGTTACGCCCGACTATTATGAAGAGCGACCGAAAGGCTGCATGGGCGGCTGGGGCGCGATTTTCCTCAGCGTGACGCCGGAAGGCACCGCGCTGCCGTGCCACAGCGCGCGCCAGCTGCCGGTGCAGTTCCCGTCGGTGCTGGAGCAGAGCCTGGACCATATCTGGTACGACTCGTTCGGCTTCAACCGCTATCGCGGCTTCGACTGGATGCCGGAACCGTGCCGTTCCTGCGACGAAAAAGAGAAGGATTTCGGCGGCTGCCGTTGTCAGGCCTTTATGCTGACCGGCAACGCGGACAACGCCGATCCGGTCTGCGCCAAATCGCCGCATCACGACAAAATCCTCGCGGCGCGCGAACAGGCTAACTGCACGCAGATGCAAATCAGCCAGCTGCAATTCCGCAACCGCGTTAACTCTCAGCTGATCTTCAAGGCGAATGCCTGATGACGCAGGCGGCCTCGTTACGGCTGGATAACGGCCTGACGGTGCTGCTGCGGCACGATCCGCAGGCGACAGAGGCCGCCGCGCTGATCCGGGTCGCCAGCGGCAGCGACCACGAACCTGCGCGCTGGCCCGGTCTGGCGCACCTGTTAGAACATCTGCTGTTTAGCGGCAGCCGCGATTATCGCGACGCGCAGCGGTTGATGAGCTGGATTCCGGCGCAGGGCGGGCGCCTTAACGCCACCACGCATGCCGATCGCACCGCCTTCTTCTTCAGCCTGGCGCCCGCCGGGCTGGAGCCGGGACTGGCGCGATTGGTGGATATGCTGACGCACCCGCTGTTCGCGCCTGAGGCGCTGGCGCAGGAGGTCGCGGTGATTGACGCCGAATATCGCCTGCTGCGCGGCGATGCGCAGACGCTCAGCGGCGTGGCGCAGCGCCATCTGTTCAGCGGCCCGCCCGCCATGCACCGTTTTCACGTCGGCGATCGCATCAGCTTCGGCGACGACCTCGCTGCGCTGCGCCAGGCGCTGTGCGCTTTTCATCAGCAATACTACCACGCCGCGGCGATGACGCTCTGGCTGCTGGGGCCGCAGCCGCTGGATGCGCTGGCGCAGCTCGCCCGACGCTATGGCGCGCGGCTGCCTGCGGCGCAGCCTCTTGCTGCGCAGGCGCCCGCCCGCCTGCGGGCTCTGGGCGATGCGAAGGCGCGTATCGCCGGCGCGACGCAGCTGCGGCTGACGTTCGCCCTTAACCAATGGCATGAGCGCGACGCGAACGCGTGCGCCTTGTTGCAGCAGCTGCTGAGCGACGAAGCGGAGGGCGGCCTGCTGGCGCAATTGCGCGCGCAGGCGTGCTGCGACGGCGTCAGTTTGCAGACGTGCTGGCGCGGCGGCGGCGCGGCGCTGATCGCCGTCTGCTTTGACGCTGCCGACGCCTCTCCTGAACAGGCGGCGCGGCTGGAGGCGGCGTTACGGTCGTGGCTGGCTCAGGCGGCCGGGCTAAGCGCTGCGCAGCTGGAACATTATGCGGCGCTGGCGCAACAGCGCTTCGCCGATAAAAGCGCGCTCGACCGCCTGCGCGAAGAAGCGTTCGGCTTTGCGCCGCCGCCTCAGCTGGATATCACGCAGTGGCGCGGCTTTCTGACGCGGCTACAGGCCGCGGAGGTCAGCCGCCTGTGGCTGGATGTAACGCTTGAAGGCGAGACGCAAAGTTCGGCAGGCTTCGATTTTATTTCCGTCCCCTTTACGCCCGCGTCGTTAAACGCGCAGCCGCCGCGCTTTCGCTTCGCGCCCTTTCCGCCCCTTGCCGCGTCTCCAGCGCTGCCCGCAGCGTCAGCCCCTTTGTTACATCTTTCTGCCGCTGCCGAGTCGCCTGCGGTGTTGACCCTGCGTCCGCGCCCGGAAAAGCCGATTAACGATGCGCTTGGGTATGCTTTGCAGGCTTCTCTGCGCGCGCTGGCGGCCAGCCTGACGCACCAGGGCGCGATGCTTAGCGTCGAGCGACGTCAGGGAATCTGGCAGTTACAGCTGAGCGGCGATCCACAACAGATGCGCGCGGCGCTGGCCGCCATGGCGACGCGGCTGCGATCGTTCCCCGCCGCTGCGCAGAGCGAAAGCGCCTGGCGACGGGAGCAACAGCAGGCGCGCGGCGATATACCGGTGCGTCGGCTGTTAAACCAGCTGCCGCGCTGGCTGATGGCGGAGCCGGTCGTAAAGGATTTACATCAGATCGAGTGGCAGGCGGCGCTGACAGGCGGCGACGCCGCGCTGCGCGAGGATTTGGCGCGGCTGCTGAGCACGCTGCCGGGGCGGGTAGCGTCCGCGTCCCGCTGGCTGCTGCATGAGCCTGTCGCTGGCGCTCGTCACAACCTGAGTCAGACGCAGGGCGATACGGCGCTGCTGCTGTTTTGTCCGCTGACGCAGCCCGATAGCGAAGCGCAGCTGGCGTGGCGGCTGTTGGCGTTGATCTGCCAGCCGCTCTTTTTCCAGCGGCTGCGCGTAGAGCAGCAGATAGGCTATGTGGCGAGTTGCAGCTTTCATCAGGCCGCCGATCGTGAAGGCATCCTGTTCGCATTACAGTCGCCGCAGCTTTCCGGCGACACGCTCTGTCAGCATACCCAACGCTTCCTGAGCGATGTCGCGGACGATATCGCCCGACTGACGGCACAAGCGCTGGCGGAAAAGCGGACGCGGTTGTGGCAGCAGCTACAGCCGGAAGGCGACGCGCTGGCGCGCGCGCGTCAGACCCTGGCTTTCACTCATCTGATTTCGCCAACGGCGCAGGCGACGCTGCAACGGCTGGACGTTGCCGCGCTGCTGCGCTGGCATCGCGTGCTTTGCGATGAGGCGTACTGGCAGCGTTGTATTCTTCAGGCGTCGGGCTGAATCATGCCTTGCTTGCCGCCGCTACCGCCGGGATTAACCCGAATTGCGGCGCGCTTTTTTATGCTGATACATGATGTCGTCGCTGTGGCTGAGCAGCGATGCGAGCGGTTGCGGCTGCGCCGGATCGAAACCTACCGTGCCGACGGAAAAATCGAGACGGTAACGGCGTTGCAGCGGCTTCATATGCTGTTCCAGTTCGTGGCGGAATGCCTCCAGCCGCTCCGCCGCCTGCTGCTGATCCATATCGATAAACAGCACGACGAATTCATCACCGCCGAGGCGGGCGAACAGGGCGGATTGTCTGAAGCTGATCTTTAGCGCGTCAGCAAAATCCATCAGCGCGCGGTCACCTTCACGATGGCCGAAGTTATCGTTAATCTCTTTAAAACGATCGAGATCGAAGAACGCCAGGCTGGCGAAACAGTGGCGCAGGGCGCACTCTTTCAGCAGCATCTGGCCCAGCGTCATAAAGCCGCGGCGGTTGGAGATCTGCGTCAGCTCGTCAGAGGTGGACGCCTGGAAGCTGACCAGCTCTGATTCCGCCATAGAGGCTAAATCACGCAGGGCATGGATATCATCGGCGGTAAAATCGCGCGTCTGACTGTCGAGAATGCAGAGCGTGCCGACCTTCGAGCCGTTGGGCGCGCGCAGCGGACAACCGGCGTAAAAGCGGATTTGTGGTTCGCCGGTCACCAGCGGATTATCATAGAAACGCTCATCTTTGCGCGCATCCTCCACGATCATGACGTCATTCTGCAAAATTACGTGACCGCAGAAGGAGATGTCGCGCGGCGTCTGCTTAGCGGTGACGCCTTCGCCCGATTTAAACCACTGGTGATCGGCGTCGAGCAGGCTTACCACCGACGCGGTCACGTTGAACAGCCTTTTCGCCAGGCGCGTCAGGCGATCGAATCGCTCTTCCGCAGGCGTATTTAATAGTCTCAGCGCATGAAGTTCATCGAGGCGCTGAGGTTCGTTAGCAGGGATTTCTGGTGTTTTCATAAAAAAGCCTTTCACACTTTATAATTATTGAATTGCCGTAACAGTATCGGTCAGAAAAGCGACAACTTCAGGGTCATTTGCAACGGGACGCAGCCTGACAGGCTTATTACCTGTAATGGTTACCTTAGTGTCAGTGAGAGGCGGTGTAAAATCTGGCTGGCGAAGTTTTTGCGCAGCGAAGCGATTGCCACGCCACATGCAGGGGACGAGGTATAAAAAAGCCCGCGGCGGAGAAGGCGCGGGCTATATCATTTTCTTATCAGTCGGATTGCCCGGCACGGAGCATTGCCTGTCTTCCGCGCCGTCCGCAAACCTTACAGCAGGTTGCGTTCCGCCAGATCGAGCGCGAAGTAGCTGAAGATAATGTCTGCGCCGGCGCGCTTAATGGCGCCCAGGCTTTCCAGAATCACCGCATCTTCGTTGATCGCGCCTGCCTGAGCGGCGAACTTGATCATCGCGTACTCGCCGCTGACCTGATAAGCCGCCAGCGGCAGCTCGGTGCGCTCGCGGATATCGCGCAGCACGTCCAGATAGGCGCCTGCCGGTTTCACCATCAGCGAATCCGCGCCCTCGGCGGCGTCAATCAGCGATTCACGGATCGCTTCACGACGGTTCATCGGGTTCATCTGATAGGTTTTGCGATCGCCTTTCAGCGCGGTGCCTGCCGCTTCGCGGAACGGACCGTAGAAAGAAGAGGCGAACTTGGTGGAGTAGGACATGATGGCGGTGTCGGTAAAGCCCGCTTCATCCAGCGCGCGGCGAATCGCGGCGACCTGTCCATCCATCGCGGCGGACGGCGCGATAAAATCCGCGCCCGCCTGTGCGGCGACCACCGCCTGCTTGCCGAGGTTGATCAGCGTGGCGTCGTTATCGACGCCGTGATCGCACAGCACGCCGCAGTGGCCGTGCGAGGTATATTCGCAGAAACAGGTATCGGACATGACGATCATCTCCGGCACCGCATCTTTGCAGATGCGCGACATACGCGCCACCAGACCGTTTTCCTGCCAGGCGTCGCTGCCGGTGGCGTCGGTGTGATGGGAAATGCCGAAGGTCATCACTGAACGGATGCCCGCTTTAGCGATGCGTTCGATCTCCCAGGCGAGACGTTTTTCGGGAATGCGCATGACGCCCGGCATCGCGGCAATCGCTTTGTACTCATCCACGCCTTCTTCAACGAAGATCGGCAGAGCCAAATCGTTGCGGCTCAGAGAGGTTTCCTGGAACATATCGCGCAGCGCGGCGCTTTTACGTAATCGTCTTGGGCGATTAATCAAAGAAAATTCAGACATAGTGATTTGCTGTACAGGTGAAAAAGTCATCATAGTGTACGCGCTTTTATTATTTACGGGGAAACTTCCCGTGCTGACCTTGCCCTGTTTTCAGGCTACACACCGCGTCAGGCCGCCTTTGCGTCTTTAGTTAACATTAAAGCAACAGAAACGCCGTTCTATATTCCACGAGGCTATGACGCATTATTTTTAATATAAAAAATCATTATTTTTAACCACGCTTGAAAAGGCGAGGGGCGTACATAAATACGGTTTCGGGAAGGGCGCTTCCCTGCATGTTTAAACTTTTGACGGCTCAACGTTGTGGAGATTTCAGGAGGTTACTCATGGCATTTAAAACTCTTTCCCTTTTCCCTGATGTCACCGACAGCCTGTTTTCCGATCGCTTTAACCGTATCGATCGGCTGTTCAGCCAGTTAACCGGCGATGCGCCGCTCAGCACCACGCCAGCCTGCGACATTAAACGGCTGGATGAAAGCCACTATGCTATTACGCTCAGCGTGCCGGGCTGGAAAGAGAGCGAGCTGGAGATCAGCGCAACGGGCGGGCAGCTGACCGTCAGCGGCAAACGCGCGGAAGAACAGAGCCAGCAGGATGAAAAAAGCGGATGGCTGCATCGCGGCATCAGCCGTCATAACTTCAGCGTCAGCTACGCGCTGCCACAGCATGTGAAGGTAGAGCGCGCGCGGCTGGAGAACGGCCTGCTGGAAATCGCGCTTTATCAGGAGATCCCGGAAAGCGAGAAACCGCGCAAAATCGCTATTGAAAGCCAGCAGCGCGTCATTGAACACAATGCTTAATGACTGCATTCCCTACCCCGGCGCCGCCGGGGTTTTTTATGGCCTCAGCGCCTGCATCCGTTCCAGCTCCCTGGCGTCGTGACTGCAAAACAGAGTGATATTGTTCTGTTGGTTGAGCGATAGCGCACGCAGCCGCTGCTGATTTTCGCGGCGCGCGGCGTTGTCCGCCGCCATCATCCATTGATAAAAGCGCAGCCCCGGCGTGCATTGACGCTCCTGCTGATACATTTCGCCGCGATAGAACCAGGCATCACCGCCGTGCAACAGCCAGCCGTCGCGCTGCTGGATCGCCACGCCCGCATGACCCGGCGTATGGCCCGGCAGCGGGACCAGCAGAATTTCCGGTGGCAGTCCGTTTAGCGCGCTGACGGCGGAAAAGCCCTGCCAGGTATCGCCCTGCGCCTGGTAAGACTGCCAGTGCGCCTGCGCAGGCCACTGCGCGGGGCGATAGCGACGCTGTTGCAGCCAGCTGTCGCGGTGGCGAATGGTTTCCAGCTCCTGCTGCATGACATGCACCTGCGCGTGCGGAAAATCGGTCAGCCCGCCGGCGTGATCGAAATCGAGATGGGTTAAGACGATATGCCGTACATCCTGCGCCTGAAAACCGAGACGCTGCACCTGAGCCAGCGCGCTGAGTTCCGGGCGGCGCTGAATGTTGTTGAACAGGCGGAAGAAGGTCGCAATACGTGAATCGTGACGGCGCAGATCCTGTTCGCCAAAGCCGGTATCCACCAGCACCAACCCGTCACGATCGGTTTCGATCAGTAAACAGTGGCAAACCAGATGGGCATGCAGCCCTTTGCTGAAACCGTCAAATAGCGCGCCGCCAAAAGGACACATAGAACCACAGCTCAGGTGGTGTACCCGCATAGCCTTCCTCCTCAAGGTTAAAAGGTAAGTGTGGGCGGTAATCGGCCTGCAAGCCAGACGGCAACTTTCGGAACAATCGGGCGCCCATGAGGCGCGCTTTCGTCCCGCTGCGCCTGTTGATCGCCTGAATCGTTTCTAAACTTACCTTCTCATGGGCTGCGTCAGCGGCCCGCACTGATGAAACGCAACGCGTAACCGGAGGTCCTGTGAAAGCTCTTGTCTGGCATGGCGTCGGCGACATTCGCCTCGACGATGTTCCTGAACCCCGCATTGAAACCCCGGACGACGCGATAGTCAGGCTGACCGCTTCGGCTATCTGCGGCACCGATTTGCACTTTATCCGCGGTACCTTCAGCAATATGCGTCAGGGCACCATCCTGGGTCATGAAGGGGTAGGAATTGTGGAAGCGCTGGGCGATAACGTCCGCAACTTCGATATCGGCGATCGGGTAGTCGTCTGCTCCACCGTCTCCTGCGGCTACTGTCCTCCCTGCCGCGAAGGCAATACCGCCCAGTGCGATAACGCCAATCCCAACGGCCCGGAAGCGGGCACCTGTTTCTTCGGCGGACCGGAAGCCACCGGCCCGGTCAACGGCCTGCAGGCGGAAAAGGCGCGCATCCCTTTCGCCTCTAATACGCTGATAAAAGTGCCGCCTGAGGTGAGCGACGATCAGGCCATTCTGATCAGCGATATCTTTCCTACCGCCTGGTTCGGCGCCGAGCTGGCCGATATTGAGCGCGGCGATATCGTAACGGTTTTCGGTGCCGGGCCGGTCGGACAGTTCGCCGTCGCCAGCGCGCTGCTGATGGGCGCGTCGCGCGTTATCGCCATCGACTGCCATGAGGATCGGTTAGCGATGGCGCGCCGTCAGGGCGCTTTTACCATCAACTTTGATAAAGAAGATCCCGTCGCCACGATTAAGAAGCTGACCGGGGGCGTCGGCGCTGACTGCGCGATAGATGCCGTAGGCGTCGACAGCCAGCATGCCCACAGCGGCCCGGCGGCGGCGCAGGCCAATGAAGAGGCGGATAAGTTCCGTCAGGAAGTGGCGCAGGTGGCGCCGCAAAACGCGGAGCATCAGCATGTCGACGATGGCAACTGGGTGCCGGGCGACGCGCCGACCCAGGCGCTGGAGTGGGCTATCGCCTCGCTGAAAAAGGCTGGCACGCTGAGCATCATCGGCGTTTATCCGCCGGAAGCGGAAACGTTCCCTATCGGCATGGCGATGAACAAAAATCTGACGATGCGCATGGGTAACTGCAACCACCACACCATTATTCCGCAGCTGCTGGAGCTGGTGCGGATGGGCGCCATCGACCCGGTCGACGTATTGACTCAGGTCGAACCGCTCAGCGACGTGGTTTCCGCTTACAGGTCGTTCGATAAGCGCGAAGCGGGCTGGATTAAAACGGAGCTGTTGCCGCAAAGCTAGGAGATAAGCCAAAAAAAGCCCCTCGCTGAGGGGCTTTTTTTATTACTCGTTAATGCGCGGATGCTGTTCAATCAGATGCTTGCGCTTCTCTTCCAGCTTCGCGATCTCTTCCGTAATATCATCAATCTTCTGTTCGATATTGTCGTGATGCTCTTGCAGGATTTCACGCGCTTCTTCAATATCCGACGCCGCTGGCGTTGCGCCTTTCAGCGGCTTGTTAGCGGTTTCTTTCATCGTGATGCCGGTAATCAGGCCGATAACCGCAATCACCATCAGATAATAAGCGGGCATATAGAGGTCGTCAGAGGCCTCTACCAGCCAGGCGGCGACAGTCGGCGTCAGACCGGCGATCAGCACGGAAATGTTAAAGGCGCTGGCCAGCGCGCTGTAGCGGATATGAGTCGGGAACATCGCCGGCAGGGAAGAAGCCATCACGCCGGTAAAGGAGTTCAGGATCACCGCCAGCATCAGCAGACCGGCGAAAATCAGCCCCAGCACGTTGCTGTTAATCAGCATAAAGGCCGGGATCGCCAGCACCAGCAGCGCGATGCTGCCGATAATCACAAACGGACGACGGCCAAAGCGGTCGCTCAGCAGGCCCATCACCGGCTGCACGAACAGCATGCCGATCATGATGGCGATGATAATCAGCACGCCATGGTCTTCAGGATAGTGCAGATTATGTGACAGGTAGCTCGGCATATAGGTGAGCAGCATGTAGTAGGTGACGTTGGTCGCGATCACCAGACCGACGCAGGCCAGCAGGCTTTTCCAGTGCTTGGTGGCGATTTCACGGAAAGAGACTTTCGGCCCTTCGCGCAGACCTTCGCGATCGCCCTGTTCCAGCTTTTCCACATGCTGTTGAAACGCTGGCGTCTCTTCCAGCGCATGGCGCAGATAGAGACCGACGATGCCTAACGGCAGCGCCAGGAAGAAGGGCAGACGCCAGCCCCATGAGAGAAAATTCTCTTCGCCGACGATGGTAGAGATGAGTACAACCACGCCCGCGCCCAGCACGAAGCCGGCGATGGAGCCAAAATCGAGCCAGCTGCCCATAAAACCGCGCTTACGGTCGGGAGAATATTCCGCCACGAAAATCGAGGCGCCGGTGTACTCGCCGCCGACCGAGAAGCCCTGCGCCATCTTTGCCAGCAGCAGCAGCACTGGCGCCCAGATGCCGATTGAGGCGTAAGAAGGGATCAGACCGATACAGAAGGTGCTGATCGACATGATGACAATAGTAATCGACAGGATTTTTTGGCGGCCATACTTATCGCCCAGCATGCCGAAAAACAGCCCGCCCAGCGGACGGATTAAAAAGGGAACGGAGAAGGTCGCCAGCGCAGCGATCATCTGAACGCCGGGATCGGCGCCGGGGAAAAAGACTTTACCTAAGGCGTAGGCGACAAAGCCATACACGCCGAAATCGAACCACTCCATCGCATTACCTAACGACGCAGCGGTAATCGCCTTGCGTAAACGCGCATCATCGATGATGGTTACGTCATCAAGCGCAATAGGTTTGACACGCTTCCTACGTAGTTTCATATCATTCGCCCTGTTTGCTGATTTAATCTTAATATCCTCAACGGCGCGAACCGGAGGCTGAATCGAGTCAGATCGCGGCGTTGAGAAAATTTTTATTGTTGGCTGTGCGCCAGCTCAGTTTCTAATCAACTGCAATAATAACGTAACGCAATGATTACTTTCTGATTCCACAGTATATCGTCAGAACGGGGAAAATGTCATATTCCCGCTTTTCCCTTCCGCTGGGCAGCGGGAAAAACCCGTTGTGACAGGGATTAACCTCATACTCTGCTGAAAATCACCGCATAAGCTTCTGTTAAACCGTAGCAGTAAAGGCGGCGGTTTTCCGCTGCTGAGGCGGTGGTTAGAGTGAGAAATGTGATGGGCTTGTTAACTTTGGATGTCGGGCATCCCAGGGCAGGGGACGCCCGCTCACATCTTATCCAGCGGAACGGCAGGAATGTGTATGACACATCACCGCTTTCAATGAAACGCGTTAGCCTGACGCGCTCAGTCGGCAAAAAAGCACTGCTTTAACGCCACTTCCACGCCGCGCAGTTCCGCCAGCCCCTTCAGACGTCCTATGCCTGAATAGCCTGGGTTGGTTTGCTTATGCAGGTCATCCAGCATTTGATGGCCATGGTCCGGCCGCATGGGAATGGCGCGCTGCTGACCGGCGCGACGGCGACGCTGTTCTTCCTCAAGGATAACGTTGATCACGCCAACCATATCGACATCACCGCCAAGATGTTCCGCTTCATGGAAGCTGGCGGGATTCTCTTCGCGTCGGGTGGATCGCAAATGAACAAAGTGGATGCGCTCGGCGTAGGTTTTCGCCATCCGCACCAGATCGTTGTCGGCGCGCACGCCGTAAGAGCCGGTGCAGAAGGTAAAGCCGTTGTGGATGCTGTCGACCGTCTCGGTCAACCATTGCATATCTTCCTGAGTGGAGATAATGCGTGGCAGGCCGAGGATCGGGCGCGGCGGATCGTCTGGATGCACCGCCAGCATGATGCCGACCTCTTCCGCCACCGGCACGATGGCGCGTAAAAAGGCGGCCATATGTTCGCGCAGCTGCGCTTTATCGATGCCGTCATACTGCGACAGCTGCGCCTGGAATTGCTCCAGCGTGTAGCCTTCTTCCGCGCCTGGCAAACCGGCGATGATATTACGCGTCAGGGTGGCGATCGCTTCCGGGGTCATCGCGGCGTAATAGTCGGCCGCCTGACGCTGTTCCTCATCGCTGTAGGCATCACGCGCGCCGGGACGCTGCAAAATATGCAGCTCAAATGCGGCGAACGCCACGGCGTCGAAGCGCAGCGCGCGCGCGCCGTTCGGCAGCTGCCAGCCCAGATCGGTACGGGTCCAGTCCAGCACTGGCATAAAGTTGTAGCAGACGGTATCGATGCCGCAGGCGGCGAGATTGCGCAGCGACTGCTGATAGTTGGCGATATAGCGCTGCCAGTCGCCGCGCTGGGTTTTGATCGCCTCGTGCACCGGCACGCTTTCCACCACCGACCAGTACAATCCCTTCTCCGCCAGCTGCGCCTGGCGCGTCTGAATTTCCTCTTTCGTCCAGATCTCGCCGTTGGGAATATGGTGTAAAGCGGTAACAATGCCGGTAGCGCCTGCTTGTCTGGCGTCATCCAGCGAGACGGGATCGTTAGGGCCATACCAGCGCCAGGTGTGTTCCATAAAGGCTCCTGTAGAGGTTTTTTCACAGTCCGGCAGGCTGATGTTCTTTACCGCCGGTCCGGTTAATGAAAAGGCCATTGGTCAGGCCGCTGGGCCAGAATAGGGCAGTTTTAGCGTAAAAAAGTTGATGGTTATCGCAATATGACGCACTGCCGCCGATACAATGGTGCGGTTGCGGCAATATAGCCTGGCGCCGAACAAGACAGGCGTAACTGAAAAACCGGTGAGCGTAATGACCCTGGGTACCGTAAAAAACGAACGTCTTTATCGTCAGATCTCCACGCTGATCAGCGCGGCGATCGTGCGCGGCGAGTTTGCGCCCGGCGCGCTGCTGCCGCCGGAGCGCGAGCTGGCCAGGCAGTTGAATGTCAGCCGTTCCTCAGTGAGAGAGGCGCTGATCGCGCTGGAGGTCACCGGCTGGGTGACTATCCGCAGCGGCAACGGCGTGTTGGTAGCCGATCCGCTGCCGCTACAGCCGGAGGAGGAGACGGAAACCTTCAGCCTGCGTAATTTAATTAAGGCGCGGCAGAGTTTTGAGGCGATGACGGCGGAGCTGGCGGCACGTCATGGCACTGAATCGCAGCGGCGCGAGCTGCTGGACGTTGCCGAACAGCTGACGCGCCACAGCGTTAACGACGAGGCATTTTTGCAGCAGGATAAGCGTTTTCATCTGCTGATCAGCGCGATGAGCGGCAATGAAGTGCTGCGTGAGATGATGGAACATCTGTGGAATATGCGCAAAAGCCAGCGCTTCGTGCGGCTGGAAAGCCATTTTGCCGATCGCGACTTTCCACGCGAGCTGAACCGCGATCACCAGCTGATCGCCAGCGCCATCGCCGATCAAAACCCGATACTGGCCAGGAACAGCATGGCGCTGCATTTGCAGCACGTGTACGACCATCTGTTCCCGGAAGCCTGATTCAGCGTTTGACCACCGGGCGGCCGTTGCCCAACAGAATAGCCAGCTTGCTGCCGCCGGGCGTAGTCTCCATCAGGATTTTACAGACGCTGGTCAACGGCACCGATAACAGCATCCCCACCGGGCCCAACAGCCAGCCCCAAAAGATCAACGACAGAAACACCACCAGTGTGGATAAGCCCAGGCCGCGCCCCATTACGCGCGGTTCCAGCATATTGCCGAACACCATATGAATGGCGCTGAACAACGCGGCCACCAGCAGCGCGTCATAAAAATCATTCAGCACCAGCGCCTGAATAAACGGCGGGATACCAGCGATAATCGGGCCAATATTGGGAATAAAGTTCAGCACAAAGGCGACCACGCCCCAGAACAGCGCGAACTTCACGTCCAGCAACAGCAAGGTCAGCCAGACGGCGAGGCCGGTAATCAGGCTAATCAGCGTTTTCAGCGCCAGATAGTGCGTCACGCCTTTCAGCGCCTTATGCAGCCCGGCGATGCGGATCTGCGGGTTAACCAGCGCGTTGCGCAGCTTGTAGGGCAGGTGGCGCACCTCAAACAGCATAAAGATCACCGTCATGATCAGCAGAATAAAGTTGCTCATCGCGCCGGAGAACTGCGTCAGCACCATGGTGGCGACGTTCATGATGGCGTTCGGATCGAGTTGTTCCGCCAGCGCGCGGGTGGAGACGGGAATGTTCAGCCGCCCGGCGTAGTGCTGGATAACGGTAAGTTTCTGTTCAAGGATGGTGCGTATCTGCGGGTAGACCAGAGAGAATTCGTTGACCGAGCTGGCGAGCATCGCCACCAGCATCAAAATCACCAGCAGCACCACAACCATCACCAGCGTAATGGCCCAGGTGCGTCGCAGGCCGCGGCGCATTAAGATATTCACCAGCGGGTTAAGGATAATCGCCAGAAAGATTGCCAAAAGAAAAGGAACGATAATATCCGAAGCGGCGCGGATGCCTGCCAGAATAACCACCAGCGTTGCCATTTTGAGCAACATATTCTGTCCCATTTTTTCCTGCTGTGGCGCAATCATAGTTTCCTCAATCAATAATTCCGGCACAAAAAGTGTAGCCGCTAACGGTCGCTAACGCGCTGATATTTTTCGTTAACCTGTACGCAACGTCGCATGGCCGGGATTTTTACAGCGGCGTGGTGGCGACCGCTGTGCCTTATAAGTTTATGGACGGTTACCGCAGCCTGATCCAGCAGTTTTCCGAAGCGGAAGAGGCGCACGCTGGCGTCTGCGGCGCGCAGAGTTATCGCTGACGAAAATAAACCAGGCATCTGCGGGCGCGCTTTGTTTGATCGCCGCTGAATAAATCGGCGTATAGTAATCCCTTAGCCTGTTAACTATCTGTGACGAGCCAAAATCTATGCCTGAACAGCCCGCTGCGGAAACGCCGCAAAGCGCCTTTCGTCTGAATCAGCGTATTCTCTCCGTTGTTGTGTTCAATTTCGCCAGCTATCTCACCATCGGCCTGCCGCTTGCGGTATTACCGGGCTACGTGCATGACGTAATGGGTTACAGCGCTTTTTGGGCGGGACTGGTGATCAGCCTGCAATACCTCTCTACGCTGCTGAGTCGGCCTCATGCCGGACGCTACGCCGATGTGTGGGGGCCGAAAAAAGTGGTGGTTTTCGGCCTTGGCGGCTGTTTGCTGAGCGGCGTCTGCTATGCGCTGGCCGCCGTCAGCGCAGGCTGGCCGCTGGTGAGCCTGGCCCTGCTCTGTATCGGGCGGCTGGCGTTAGGCATCGGACAGAGCTTCGCCGGCACCGGCTCGACGCTGTGGGGCGTGGGCGTGGTCGGTTCTGCGCATATAGGCCGGGTGATTTCATGGAACGGCATCTGTACCTACGGCGCGATGGCGCTGGGCGCCCCGCTGGGGGCGCTGATTTATCATCTGGGCGGCATATTGCTGCTGGCGGGAGTCATTATGCTGATTACCCTTGTAGCGATTGTGCTGGCGCTGCCGCGCCCGGCAGTAAAGGGAAGCAAAGGCAAACCGCTGCCGTTTCGCGCCGTGCTGGGCAAAATCTGGCTTTTTGGCCTACTGCTGGCGATGGGCTCGGCAGGATTTGGCGTAATCGCTACCTTTATTACGCTGTTTTATCAGGCGAAGGGCTGGTCGGGCGCCGCGTTTTCACTGACGCTGTTCAGCCTGGCGTTTGTCGGCGCGCGCCTGCTGTTTCCCAACAGCATCAACCGCCACGGCGGTCTGCGGGTGGCGCTGGTTTGCTTTGCGATAGAGGCGCTGGGCCTGTTTATCGTCTGGCTCTCCTTTTCGCCCTGGCTGGCGAACCTGGGAGCGTTGCTGACCGGCGCGGGTTTCTCGCTGGTCTTCCCGGCGCTGGGCGTGGTGGCGGTGAAAGCGGTGCCGCAGCAAAACCAGGGCAGCGCGCTGGCTACCTTTACCGCCTTTATGGATCTGTCGTTAGGCATTACCGGGCCAGTCGCCGGGTTTATCATGAGCTATGCAGGCGTGCCGGTGATCTATCTGCTGAGCGGCCTGCTGGTTTGCCTGGCGCTGCTGCTGACATGGCGCATGCGGGATCGCGCTATGGCGGTGGAATAAACGGCGGGCTCCTGAAGCTGCGCCAGAAAGCCACGTTATGAAGCGGCAACATAAAGCCGCCTTATAAAGTCGCGGTATAACGCAGGGCGGAATCAGCGAGGCCACGCCGCCTCAGAGCCAGCGCATAAAAAAGGCCTCCAACCGAGGCCAAAACAAACAAAGACACAAATAACAGATAACCCCTGAGAACCGCCGACGTTACGCCTGCAGCAGTTCGATACTGCGGCGGATTTCACGTTCGATATCCGCCTCATTCCATGTCGCCAGATCGGAGGAGAAGGGCTCGAAAGCGTAAACGCCGCGATAGCCCATCTGCTCCAGGCGTTTAACCTGCGCCACGCTGTTCAGCATATCGCCGTCGCTCAGCATAATGCGTTCTTCATCGGTGAGTTGCTCCGTCGGGCGCGCATCCTCCACGCCGGAGAGATGCACCAGGCCGATGCGTTCGATGTCGATCCCGTTAGTAAACTCCTGCTCCGCCTGCTCATAAAGATGATGATGGAAGGTGTCGATCAGCACGCTAAACGGCGCCTGCGCATCGCGGATCAGCGCCTGCGCCTGTACGGCGGAGCGCAGTGAGCTTTGCGGGAAGCCGAGCGGCTCGACCAGCCCCTGCACGCCATATTTTTCAAACAGCGGTGCCAGCTGTCGCAGAGCCGCCACGGTTTTTTCACCAGAGATCGGCTGGCCGTCGTTAAGCGGACAGAGCACCAGCGCGCGCGCGCCGAGCGCCTGCGCCTCTTTCAACAGCGATTCGGCGCGCGCCAGCAGATCCTCATCCACGCGGTTAAAAGGATAGAGCGCATTGATAGAAACCAGCTCCATGCCGTACTGCTGCGCCAGCGTCTTAACCTCTTCATGGCTCAGATCGTCAGTCACCTTGCCGCTCGGCATGTCATTGCGCAGCTCCACCTTGTTCAGCCCCAGCCGTTGAACCAGTTTAAAAAAAGATTCAATGCTGAGATTGGGCGCGATTTTGCGGTTGATACAGAAACGGGTGGGATCGATAGCCATAGCTTGCTCCTGCAAGAAGATCGGTTGAACCGGCAGCGCAGCGCGCCGGGGAATGGCGT
>NZ_JANION010000071.1:0-2454 GCF_024610815.1 Mixta sp. | reverse complement strand
GGCCTGCATGCTGGCTTTTGCCGCCACCGCCGATGCCGCTGATGTGCCGCAGGTTAACGTCAGCGTTAACGATAAACAGTGTGAGCCGATGTCGCTGACCGTCAACGCCGGGAAAACGCAGTTTATTATCCGCAATAACAGCCAGAAAGGCCTGGAGTGGGAAATCCTGAAAGGCGTGATGGTGGTGGAGGAGCGCGAAAATATCGCGCCGGGCTTTACGCAAAAGCTGACGGCCAACCTGGAGCCGGGCGAATATGAGATGACCTGCGGCCTGCTCAGCAATCCGAAAGGCAAGCTGATCGTCAAAGCGTCCGACGCCGCGCAGCAGACTGGCGCATCGTCGTCGCTGATGCAGCTGAGCGAGCCGGTCGCCGCGTATAAAACCTGGGTAATGGGCGAGGTAGCGCAGCTGGTCAGCGGCACCAAAGCCTTTACCGACGCGGTAAAAGCGGGCGACCTGGCGAAAGCGCAGTCGCTCTATGCGCCGACGCGCCAGCACTATGAGCGTATCGAACCGATCGCCGAGCTGTTTGCCGACCTGGACGGCAGCATCGACGCGCGTGAAGATGATTACGAGCAGAAAGCGCAAGATCCGAAGTTCACCGGCTTCCACCGTCTGGAGAAAACGCTGTTTGGCGATCGCAGCGCCGAAGGTATGGCGCAGTACGCCGATCGGCTTTATGAAGATACGCTGGAGCTGCAAAAACGCATCAGCGAACTCGCTTTCCCGCCGGGCAAAGTAGTGGGCGGCGCGGCCGATCTGATTGAAGAAGTGGCGGCCAGTAAAATTTCCGGCGAGGAGGAGCGCTACAGCCGCACCGACCTGTGGGATTTCCAGGCCAATGTCGACGGCGCGCAAAAAATCGTTAACCTGCTGCGTCCGCAGCTGGAAAAAGCCAATCCGCAGCTGCTGAGCAAGGTGGACGGCAACTTTAAGAAAGTGGATGCGATACTGAGCAAATACCGCGTCGGGGAGGGCTTTGCCTCTTACGAGAAGCTGACTCTCACCGATCGTAACCGGCTGAAAGGCCCGGTCACGGCGCTGGCGGAAGATCTGGCGCTGCTGCGCGGTACGCTGGGACTGGATTAAGCGGGATGAAGAAGCAGTCAGACGCGGCGATGCCTTCACGGCGTCGCCTGTTAAAAGGCCTCGGCTTATTAAGCGGGGCGGCGGCGGTCGGCAGTGGCTGTCCAGTCAGCGGCGCGGCGGCTGAAAGCTTCTCGCCGGGGGCGGTTTCCCCGTCGGCAAGGGAAGAACGGCAGCCATTTTACGGCGCGCATCAGGCGGGCGTCACCACGCCGCAGCAGGCGGCGATGATGCTGGTGGCCTTTGACGTGCTGGTCGACGACAAGGAGGGCCTGACGCAGCTGTTCCAGCTGCTGACCGAGCGCATCGCCTTTCTTACCCAAGGCGGCGAGGCGCCGCTGGTCAGCAATCCGCAGCTGCCGCCGCTGGATTCAGGTATTCTGGGCGAGCATATCTGGCCGGATAATCTCACCATCACCGTTTCGGTCGGCGCGTCGCTGTTTGATGAGCGCTACGGCCTGGCGGCGCTGAAGCCGACGAAGCTGCAAACCATGACGCGTTTTCCCAATGACGCGCTGGACGCCAACGTTTGCCACGGCGATCTGCTGTTGCAGATCTGCGCCAATACCCCCGACACCGTTATCCACGCGCTGCGCGATATTATCAAACATACGCCCGACTCCCTTAGCGTACGCTGGCGACGTGAAGGTTTTATTTCAAACCATGCGGCGCGCAGCAAAGGTAAAGAGACGCCGATTAACCTGCTCGGTTTCAAAGATGGCACCGCTAATCCCGATGCGGCCAACCAGACGCTGATGGATGCGGTGCTGTGGGTGACGCCGGATCAGCAGGAGCCCGCCTGGACCGTGGGCGGCAGCTATCAGGCGGTGCGCATTATCCAGTTCCGCGTCGAATTCTGGGATCGCACGCCGCTGGGCGAGCAGCAGGCGATTTTCGGCCGCGAAAAGCTGAGCGGGGCGCCGCTGGGCATGAAGCATGAGCATGACGAGCCGGATTACCGTCAGGACCCCGAAGGCAAAGTGATCCCGCTGGATGCGCATATTCGTCTGGCCAACCCGCGCACGCCGGAGACGCAAAGCAGCCTGATGCTGCGACGCGGCTACAGCTATTCCGCTGGCGTTACCGCCTCCGGGCAGCTCGATATGGGGCTGCTGTTTGTTTGCTACCAGCATGATTTAGAAAAAGGCTTTTTAACCGTACAGAACCGGCTTAACGGCGAAGCGCTGGAGGAATATATTAAACCGGTGGGCGGCGGCTATTTCTTTGTCCTGCCCGGCGTGGCGAATAAACAGCAATATCTGGCACAGTCATTATTTCAGGCCTGATTAACTCAGCCTCCGGTCCCTTTATAAAGGACGGGAGGCGATTTTTTATACAGCCGCAGCATGTGGCGCTCTGTTCTTATT
>NZ_JANION010000244.1:0-5440 GCF_024610815.1 Mixta sp. | reverse complement strand
GCCGACCGCCGCGTTCGCCTCCGTTATCGGTTTTATCGCCATGCATGTCGGCATTA
Organism: Mixta sp.; assembly: GCF_024610815.1. Lineage (NCBI taxonomy): Bacteria > Pseudomonadati > Pseudomonadota > Gammaproteobacteria > Enterobacterales > Erwiniaceae > Mixta > Mixta sp. The sequence goes on along the minus strand of NZ_JANION010000244.1, from coordinate 5,384 downwards.
GCGCCACGCTCGCCGCGAAAGGGCTGACGGCGCAGACCACCACGCCAGAGGCGCTGCAACGGGCCGGAATGGATCAGACCGCCGCGATGATGACCTCGGCGGAATATATCCAGATGTTGGGCATCTTCACCTTCAACATGAGCGTGCTGGGCGGGGTGATTGCCGGTTTGCTGACGGTAATGCTGCATAACCGGTTTTATACCCAGCAGCTGCCGACGGCGATCAGCTTCTTCGGCGGTCGGCGCTTCGTGCCGATCGTTACCGTCGTCGTGCTGCCGCTGGTGGGCGTGCTGCTGGCGTTAATCTGGCCGACTATCGGCGCCGGCATCGCCTGGGTAGGGGAGTTTATCGGCAAAAGCGGGCAGTACGGCGCGTTTCTGCTTGGCACCTGCGAACGCCTGCTGATCCCGACCGGGCTGCATCATATTCTCAATGAAACCGTGCGCTTTACGCCGATCGGCGGCATCGCTACCGTGGATAACCAAACCATCGTCGGCGCGCTTAATATTTTCAACACCTCGCTGACCCATCCCGGCTCCATTCCCGATGAAACCGTGCGCGGCGCCACGCGCTTTCTCGCGCAGGGGAAAATTCCGGTGATGATGTTTGGCCTGCCGGCTGCAGCGCTGGCGATCTACCACACCGCGCGCCCGGAGCATAAGCAGCGCGTCAAGGCGCTGGTGCTGGCTGGCGCGCTCACCTCATTTACCACCGGCATTACCGAACCGCTGGAGTTCTGTTTTATCTTCGTCTCGCCGGTGCTGTATGTGCTGCACGCCTTGCTGACCGGCCTCTCGTTTATGCTGATGTCGGCGCTGCATCTGATGATTGGCAACGTGCAGGGCGGCGCTATCGACCTGGTGGTATTTGGCATTCTCGGCGGCGCGAAAACCCACTGGTGGTGGACGCTGGCGCTCGGTGCTGTCTACGCGCCGCTCTATTATTACGGCTTTAAATTTGTTATCAGGCGCATGAATGTGGAAACCCCAGGACGCGAATCGGAAGATCAAGAGGCGCCAGCGCAGGCGGTCAGCGCCGATGAGCGTACCCGTGTAATCATCAGCGGCCTCGGTGGTGAAGCGAACATTGAAGAGGTCGACTGCTGCTTTACACGCCTGCGCGTGCGGGTGAAAGATATGAAAGAGGTGGTAGACCAGACGTTGATGACCACCGGCGCCAACGGCGTCAACCGTGTCAGCGACCATGACGTGCAGGTTATTTATGGACCGCAGGTTGAAAAAATTGCTAACGAGGTAAAAACAGCATTGGGCGTCGTCTGAAATCGGTTCCATATTTATGCGCCATTGTCGAAAAAATGAGGCGGGGCGCGGCTTGCAGGGCGATGAGGTTTTTTTCGACGTTATGTCAGATTGACTATAGTCAGGGGTTGACCTGTACTTTAGGGGAGTAGAACCATAAATTAATTTTATAAATAATGGCGGCGTCTGCTCGGTTACGGTTCGTCCGGTTTTGTATAAAACCACCTAAATGCTGCTTGCAGTCCGAAATTTGCGTCCGTAAACGAGCAGATGGTACGCGAGTACCGCCACACCAGGGGAACCCCATACTGATATCGCTTTATTTCAGTAGCACTATAAATAAAATTAAATTTAAACAGAAGGCTACCTGAGGGTGGCCTTTTTATTTGCCCGATCGGTCAACCCGCCGAGCACCGCTGAGATATCGATTGCCGCCGGACCACGATTATCGTCTTCTCCGCTCCCGCCACAGCGCTATCCCGGGCTATCGCCTATACTTTATTAACTTACCTGAGTTAATGGAGGAACCTATGTCAGAACGCCCCGATCACAACAAGCCTTACCCGGACGATAATGAGCATCACGGTCTGCCTGAAGATGCGCCGCACGCGCCTAATCCTTATGAAGAAGATGATTTTGCCGCCAACGGCGCGCCGGATCAGGAAGGAGAAATCCCGCGTAAGCGCGATGACAGCGGTGATGATACGGGCGATCCCTACGATACCGAAGGCAAACATTAATCCTTCCCCTGTTAATGCCGATAACCCTGATCTGACCCGATCGGGGTTTTTTCGCCCTCTGTATTCACGCATTATTGCCCGTCGTTACCCGGATCTCTGCCGTTTTCTTCTCGCCAAACTGTGAGTAATAGAACAGAAAGCGCAGAGAGATAGCGCTTTGCCTCTGTATTTTTATTTTTATCTGCCGATAACTTATTAGAGCGGCAGCATAAGCATAAACGTTATCGGGCCGGAAACGGCTGAAACGCCCTACAGAAATCGCATTGTGAGCCTGAGCCAGCCACAATAATAACCCAGAGGTAAAAATGGATAACTTCCAGAAAGATATTGATGAGAGAGCGAATCTCGCCTTATCTAACAAATTCGAACTGTTATTATTCCGGCTGGGATCGTCTCCCGATAGCGAGAAAGCAGAGCTGTTTGGCATTAACGTTTTTAAACTACGCGAAATCGTGCCGATGCCGACTATCACCCGCGCGGCGGGCATGCAGTCGCCGCTGCTCGGCATGGCCAATATCCGTGAACAGATTATCCCGGTTATCGATTTGGCTGCCGTTGCCGGCTGCACGCCTACTAGCGGCCTCAATCTGCTGCTGGTGACCGAGTATGCGCGCAGCACCCAGGCGTTCGCCGTTGAGTCGGTGGACAATATCGTGCGTCTTGACTGGAGTCAGGTGCATACCGCCGAGTCGGGCGTCAGCAGCCGTAATATTACCAGCATCGCCTGCCTGGACAGCGACGGGCAGAGCAACAGTCTGGCAATGGTACTGGACGTAGAGCAGATCCTTTACGATATTATTCCTTCCGTACGCGACGCGGCGCCGAAGGAAATCCAGGAGCGCGCGTTTAAAATAAAACCGGGCGCGTCGGTGATCGTGGCGGAAGATTCAAAAGTGGCGCGTTCAATGCTGGAGCAGGGGCTGAAAACCATGGGCCTGCCGGCGATTATGCATACCACCGGTCTGGAGGCCTGGGAAAACATTAAGGCGATTGCGCTGGAAGCGCAGGCGGCGGGGCAGCCGATCAGCGACCGTATTGGGCTGGTGCTGACCGACCTGGAGATGCCGGAGATGGATGGCTTTACCCTGACGCGCAATATTAAACGCGAAGAACATCTGAAAAAAATTCCGGTAGTCATTCACTCTTCGCTTTCCGGCAGCGCGAACGAAGAGCACGTCCGTAAAGTGGGCGCTGACGGCTACGTGGCCAAGTTTGAAATCAATGAGCTGTCGGAAGCCATTCAGGCGGCGCTGGAAAAGGCGGCGGCAAGCCACGCCTGATAAGGTCAGGTTAGCGCTTTTCGATAATGCGCAGAGGCACAGACCGGCGCCAGCGCTGATCCGTTTCTGTCCATTTAACAACATCGAGATAAAGGGCGGCAGAAGCCGCCCTTTACTTTAGTTCTTCTCCGGCCAGGCGACGGCCGCAATGCCGTTCAGTTTCGGTTTGGCAAACAGCGGCCCCTGAAAGTTATAGACGCCCGCCGCTTCGAGCCACATCCACTCTTCAGGTTTCTCTACGCCTTCCGCAATCACTGAAATTTCCAGCGACGAACAGCATTTTATGATCGCCTGAACAATCGCCTGTTTAGGGCCGCTTTTATGTACGTCGTGAATGATATCGCGATCGATTTTGATCTTATTGGGCTGAACGCGCGTCAGCAGCAGCAGGCCCGCCGAGCCGGCGCCAAAATTATCGATCGCCAGGCTGATGCCCGCCGCTTTTAACTGCTTAATCGCCGTTTCGAACGCTTCCTCACGCGAAATCACTTCATTTTCGGTCAGCTCAACCGTGATTTGCTCAGGCACGAGGCCATGCGCCGCAATTTCCTCCAGTAGGAACTCAACCGCTCTGGGCACCACCACCAGCGACATCGGCAACAGGTTGATTGAAAGCGTCAGCCCATCGACGCCAAATTTTTTCGCCAGCGCGAAAGCCTGTTTCTTCGATTTCAGATCGATCTCATAAGCGGCTTCACGATCGGGCTGCGTGAGACAGGCGCGGGGAGAGCCACCCTCGGCGCTGCGCATCAGCGCTTCCAGCGAGACGATAGATCGTGAAAAAGGGTCGATAATCGGCTGAAAAGCGTAGTGCCAGGGCTGTGTATCGGAGACCGTGGTTTCTTTCGCCGGATGCGTCTCTTCGTCGATCAGGAAATCCCAGGCATCCGCTGGCGGCACTTCAAAATAGTTCTCTTTTTCCCGCGCCTCGACAAAGGTGCGGATAAAGAGTAGCGCTCTGTCGTCATAGGTCAGCTGGTATTTAGTCGTGCCTTTATCCAGCACCGCCTGTAACACCGAGGCCGGGTCATACTCTTGCAGATTAAACAGCTCCATCCCGACGTTGCCGAACCGGCGAGAAGGCGCGTAGTCGCGTAACAACTCCACCAGATTATGGTGGCGGCGATCGTTACAGATGCGCTGGTAAATGGCGAGTACGGCCTCTTCGGGACCTTCCAGAACCTGGAAAAAGTGCGTGCCGTTAAACAGCAGAATGCCGGTAACATCATAAGATTCGTTGAGCTTATTGGCTTTGCTCACCATCTCTTCCAGGATTTTTACCGGAACGTCATCACAAAGATGGCTGCGATAGATGAGAGTAGACAGCATGGCGGTTTCCTGTTCCTGGCGTTTGTGGCGCATACCTTACCAGAAGAGATGATAGCGTTGTCCAGCACAACGTAATAATTAACTTTGTAATTATTTTGTTGACAATTAAGTAGGCGCGAAGGGGAGAGGCTGTGAAAGCGCCAAAGGGTGGCTGACAGTACGATGGCGGCGTTTCCTTAACGGCAAAAAAAGCGTCGGGGCGGGTAATAAAACGTCATTAATGGTAAAGTAGCGCGCAGCGATAATCTCTCACAGGAGAAAAGATGTGATACGCGAGAAATTAAAACGGCCTGAAGGTAAAAAGTTTTTGCTCTCCATTTCCGCTGTATTTTGCGTGGCGTTAGCGATCCTTATTCGCGCCACTATCGGCGGCGTCATCGAAGAGTACAACCTGCCGCTCTCGGAGTGGTCAATGCAGATGTATCTGTTACAGGGTGCGATGGTTATCGTCTATACCCTGGTGCTAACCCTTATCTTCTCTCTGCCGCTGGGATTCTACTTTTTCGGTGAGAAATCGAATCATCAGTAAATGGCTAATCACGAAAGGCGCGTCCTGTGATAAAGCGCGCCTGACATTTACCGCTAAAAGCAGGTCTGCCTGACCCGCTGACCTGGCAAACCTCTCCTGGCTGCTCGGTGATGCTGCCAACTTACTGATTTAGTGTATGATGGTGTTTTTGAGGTGCTCCAGTGGCTTCTGTTTCTATCACCTGTCCTCCTGTTCAGCTACTGACGGGGTGGTGCGTAACGGCAAAAGCACTGCCGGACATCAGCGC
>NZ_JANION010000242.1:0-18348 GCF_024610815.1 Mixta sp. | reverse complement strand
GGTCCCACCTGACCCCATGCCGAACTCAGAAGTGAAACGCCGCAGCGCCGATGGTAGTGTGGGGCCTCCCCATGCGAGAGTAGGGAACTGCCAGGCATCAAACAAACGACAGAGCCTCAGCGAAAGCTGAGGCTTTTTCGTTTCTGCTTATCCAGATTTTGCGTATAAAACGTTGCTTGAAAGAACCGATCTCCAGTTGCTGAAACAGCCCCGGCATCCTGCCTGGGCTGACCATTTAATTTAGTGAATGACCTGAGATAAAAACATGCGTGTACGCTCTGACTTCGGATGAGCGAAAAATTCTTGTGGCGGCGCCTCTTCCACAATCTCCCCGCGATCCATAAATATCACCCGATCGGCAACAGTACGCGCGAATCCCATTTCATGGGTGACGCAAAGCATTGTCATACCATCTTCCGCCAGACCAATCATGGTATCCAACACCTCTTTTACCATCTCTGGATCGAGCGCCGAGGTCGGCTCATCGAACAGCATAATCTTCGGCTTCATACAGAGTGAGCGGGCGATAGCCACGCGTTGCTGCTGGCCACCGGAAAGCTGGCCGGGAAACTTATGAGCATGTTCGGCGATGCGTACGCGCTCCAGGTAATGCATCGCCAACTCTTCCGCCTGTTTCTTTGCGGTTTTACGTACCCAGATCGGCGCCAGCGTACAGTTCTGCAAGACAGTCAAATGCGGGAATAGATTAAAGTGCTGGAAAACCATCCCCACCTCAGTACGTACTTTCTCTATATTGCGTAAGTCATCATTCAGGTGAATACCGTCAACGACAATACGACCCTGCTGATGTTCTTCCAGGTGATTGATGCAGCGTATGGTGGTGGATTTACCTGAGCCGGATGGCCCGCACAGCACGATGCGTTCACGCGGCTTCACCGTCAGGTTGATATTTTTCAGTACATGAAACTGCCCATACCACTTATTAACGTTTTCCAGCGTAATCATGGCGTTAGAAGAATTAATTATAGAGGTCATGAGTGATCCTTAATGCGGCTTACGCCCGGTGTGAAAACGCTTCTCCAGGTACTGGCTGTAGCGCGACATGCTGAAACAGAAGATCCAATAGATCATGGCGGCGAAGACATAGCCTTCCGTCGACATGCCGAGCCAGGCGGGATCGACGGTAGCCTGCTGCACGCTGCTAAAAAGATCGAACAGGCCGATAATGATCACCAGGCTGGTATCTTTAAACAGCGCGATAATGGTATTAACCAGTCCAGGGATCGTCAGCTTTAGCGCCTGTGGCAGGATTACCAACAGCTGTGTTTTCCAGTAGCCCAGCGCCAGTGACTCGGCCGCTTCCGTCTGTCCTTTCGGCAGCGCCTGCAATCCGCCTCGCACAACTTCCGCAACGTAGGCTGACTGGAACAGGATAACGCCGACCAGCGCCCGCACCAGCTTATCGATACTGGTACCCTCTGCCATAAACAGCGGAAGCATTACCGATGACATAAACAGCACGGTAATCAGCGGCACGCCGCGCCAAAACTCAATAAAAATCACCGAGAGCGCCCGCACCACCGGCATGGTAGAACGCCGCCCCAGCGCCAGCAGAATACCCAGCGGCAGCGCGCCGGCGATACCCACTGCTGCGATAATCAGCGTCAGGGTTAAACCGCCCCACTGACGGGTCTCCACACGCTCAAGCCCAAAAATGCCGCCATACAGCATCAGCCAGACAAAAAGCGGAAACGCCACGGCCCAGACAGCGATATAGCGGCCGCGCTGCCGCAGGCGGCTGATAAACATCGGCACTAATGAAAGCAGGCCGACAACCAGCGTCATATTGATGCGCCAGCGAAGTTCATGCGGATAGAGTCCGTACATAAACTGGCCGAAACGCGCATGAACGAATACCCAGCAAGCGCCCTCTTTGGTGCAGTCAGCCCGGCTTTCGCCAAACCAGTTCGCCTGGAAGATGAGCCAGTTCAATGCTGGCGGAATAACCTGCCAGGCCAGCCACAGGCAGAGCAATGTCAGCAAAGAATTAAACCAACTGGAAAAAAGATTCTTACGCGCCCAGGCAGACGCGCGCATCACTGCGTTCGTTGAAACTGGGGGCGTATCATGTGTTGTCACCGTCATAATGTTCTGTACCTTTTAACGCTCGACCAGGGCGATTTTGCGGTTGTAGATATTCATCAGCAGAGAAATCAACAGGCTGATCGTCAGGTATACCGCCATGGTCATGGCAATGGTTTCAATCGCCTGACCGGTCTGGTTCAGCACCGTGCCGGCAAAAAGCGAAACCATATCGGGATAGCCGATGGCGGCCGCCAGCGATGAGTTTTTAACGATATTCAGATACTGACTGGTGAGCGGCGGAATAATGACCCGCATTGCCTGTGGAATGATCACCTGCCGCAGCGTCACCGGGTTCGGCAGGCCCAGCGACATCGCCGCTTCATGTTGCCCATAGGGTACGGACTGAATGCCGGAACGAATCACCTCCGCAATAAACGAAGAGGTGTAGATAGAAAGCGCCAATGTCAGCGCGGCCAATTCCGGGATCAGGGCGAAGCCGCCGCGGAAGTTGAAGCCACGCAGCGTGGGGACGTCCCAGTGCATCGCTGCGCCGAACAGCAAATGCGCGATAAAAGGAAAGATAACCAGCATCGCCAGCGCAGCGGGCCAGGTACGGCGCAGGCGGCCCGTTTTCAGTTGATAGTTACGGTTGTAGCGGAACAGCGCCACGGATGCGCCGATGGCCAGCAGCAGCGCGATAACAAACGGCCAGGTGCCAACGGTATATTCCGGCCAGGGGATATAAAGGCCGCGATTGCTGATAAACGCCAGGTCAAATGCGCTTAATGCCTGACGCGGACCTGGCAGATTACGCAGGACAGCGAAGTACCAGAAAAAGATTTGCAGCAGCGGCGGAATATTGCGGAAGATTTCGATATAGACCGCAGAGATTTTGCGCAGCAGCCAGTTGTCCGACAGGCGCGCCAGCCCGATGAAAAAGCCCAGAACCGACGCAAACACAATACAGAGGGCGGAAACCAGCAGGGTATTGGTTAAGCCCACCAGAAAAACGCGCGCGTAGGTATCGCCGTCGGTGTAGTCGATCAAATGCTGTACGATGCCGAAACCGGCGCCGCGTTCTAAAAAGCCGAAGCCGGAAGTAATACCCCGGCTCGCCAGATTAATAACCGTATTGTGGATGAGATATCCCACTACGGAGAAGACCGCAAGAATCGCGAGGATCTGGTAAAGCCAGGCGCGAACCGCAGGATTAGAGAATGAAAAATCCCTTTTCACGGTTGGGCGTTGAGACATAATGGACCTCAATAGCGAAAATGCCGGCATGGGCGCCGTAGTCGGCGCCCTGTATAACAACAGAAGAATTAACGTACCGGCGGCGCGTACTGGATACCACCATCTTTCCAGAGCGCGTTCTGGCCACGAGCAATTTTCAGCTGGCTATCTTTCCCCACGTTGCGATCGAAACTCTCCTGATAGTTGCCGACCTGTTTGATAATGTTATAAGCCCATTTATTGTCGAGTTTCAGATCCTTGCCAAAATCGCCTTCCGCGCCCAGCAGGTGCGCCATATCCGGCGTGGTGGGCTTAGCGGCCATCTGATCGACGTTTTTCGAATTTATGCCCATCTCTTCCGCATTCAGCATCGCGTAGAACGACCATTTCACAATCGTGAACCAATCATCATCGCCACGGCGCACCAGCGGCCCCAGCGGCTCTTTAGAAATCACTTCCGGCAGCACAATGAACTCGTCTGGCTTGCCGAGTTTGATGCGCAGCGCATAAAGCTGCGACTGGTCAGAGGCGAGCGTATCGCAGCGGCCGCTGTCCAGCGCTTTCGCTGATTCATCAGAACGGTCAAAGGTTACCGGCGTGTACTGCATCTTATTGGCTTTGAAATAGTCCGCCACATTGAGTTCGGTATCGGTGCCAGCCTGAATACAGACCGTCGCGCCATCCAACTCTTTTGCGCTTTTCAGCCCGGCCTTGTTATGGGTAAGAAAGCCGATGCCGTCGTAATAATTGACGCCAGCGAATAAAAAGCCCATGCCGCCGTCGCGGGATGAAGTCCAGGTCGTGTTGCGCGACAGCAAATCAACTTCGCCGGACTGCAGGGCGGTAAAGCGCTCTTTGGCGGTCAGCGGGGTATATTTCACCTTAGTGGCGTCGCCAAAGACGGCGGCGGCGGTAGCCCGGCAGACGTCAACATCCAGTCCGGTGAATTTGCCGTTGGCGTCCGCATAGGAAAAGCCCGGCAGGCCGTCGCTGATGCCGCACTGAACGAAACCTTTCTTCTTGATGGCATCCAGCGTCGCGCCGGCATGGGCCTGATTAGCCACGGCAAACAGCGACGCGGCGGTAACCAGAGCGGAAAGCATCTTTTTATTCATACATTATCCTGTGTGACGTGGTCGTATTGTTATGTTTGGTGACGAGCGCTTGTGCTTGCGCTTTTCCTGTCTGTGGCGGTCAGCCATCCACCACTCTGCAAAGAAAGTGCCAGAGTCGCAGATTCCTGATTTTCGTGAGGGCAGTATTGATAACCGAAGGTAACTGGAAAGTTTGGTTACTATCGCGCACCAGTATGATGCAGCGTAAGTCGACGCGATCACAAAGCGTGCAAAGAGTTTTACGCTATGTGAGCAATGTGAACTGGCGCGCACCAGCGTGGGGAATGTTCAGGGACGGGCATAAAAAAGCCCGCCTGTTTTGCAACAGGCGGGCGCTAAAGGTTCAGCTCGCTAGTAGAGCGAGGCGGCGCCGATCGGGCGCGTTTTAAAGCGGCGGTGCAGCCAGAGATACTGGCTTGGTGCGCGTAAAATTTCTTTCTCGATGACTTTATTCATATAGGCGGCGGCAGCCTGCTCATCATCCAGTGGGTAATCTTCCAGCTGAGGCTGGATCACCAGTTCATATCCCTGTCCGCGTTCTTTACGGATCAGAACGACGGTAATCATTGCCGGGCGCGCCAGGCGAGCCAGCATAAAGGTGCCGCTGGTGGTCGCGGCCTGCGGCACAGCGAACAACGGCGCGAACACGCTGCCTTTCGGACCGTAATCCTGATCCGGCGCGAACCATACCGCTTCGCCCTGTTTCAGGGCTTTCACCATGCCGCGCAGATCGCGACGGTCAATCATCGCTTTATTCGAACGGGTGCGGCCTTTAGTCTGCACCCACTCCATCAGTTTGCTGTTATGAGGGCGATACATCGCCATCATCGGCTGACAAAGCCCCATCGTACGTCCGCCCAGCTCCAGCGACATGAAGTGCACGCCGATAATTAGCGCGCCGCGCTTATTTTGCTGCGCCGTTTTCAGGTTGTGCAGACCATTCACCGTAAACCAGCGTTTCACGCGGCTATCGGGCCAGAACCAGGCCATCCCGGTTTCCATCAGGCCCATACCCAGCGATTCAAAGTTGTGCACAATACGCTGTTCCAGCTCGCAGGACGGCAGATCGGGGAAACAGAGCTCCAGGTTGCGACGCGTAATGCGCACACGCCTTGGTAGAAAGCGCATTGAAGTCCGGCCCATCCAGACGCCCAGTCGTTCAATCAGCGGAAAGGGGAGCTGAACCAGTAGAAAAAGAACGCCCAGACCGAACCAGTTCAGCCAGTAGCGCGGATGCAACAGATCAAAGGTGAAGGATGTAGATGATTTCATGACGCTCACTTATGCGTAAAAGAAGGATGTAGCGCATAATGACGTCAATCAATCGCGGTACAGATTCTCAGACACCGATCGGGAAGAGAAGTTAGGCGGGACGGCCCATATTTACAAAAAACGGACAATTCTTGCGGTCCAGACATTAAAAAAGGCGCATCCGGGAGGTGCGCCTTTTTTCACAGCGGTGAAGATTAATTCATGCCGTATTTTTTCAGTTTCTTACGCAGCGTACCGCGGTTAATGCCCATCATCAGGGCTGCACGGGTCTGGTTGCCACGGGTATATTGCATCACCATGTCCAACAGAGGCTGCTCTACTTCAGCCAGTACCAGCTCATACAGATCATTAACATCCTGACCATTCAATTGAGCAAAATAGTTCTTCAGTGCCTGTTTTACCGAATCACGCAGCGGCTTTTGCGTTACCTGATCCTGTGAGTTAACGGTAGAAACGGTCAGTACGTCAGAATTTACGCGTTGTTCGAACATAGTTCTGTCAGCTCTTTATTTCGTTTACGCAAGTTTTTCGAAGTATGCCTCCAACGCCTCCAGCTGTTCGCTGGCATCCTCAATGGCGTTGAATGTGCGCCGAAACTGGTCGTTTGGGGCATGCTCCTGGAGATACCAGGAGACGTGTTTTCGCGCAATACGGTATCCTTTGCCGTGACCGTAAAAGTCGTGCAGTTCCCGTATATGCCCGATTAGCAAGCGCTTCACTTCTGCCAACGGCATGGGTGGGAGCAACTCCCCAGTGTCCAGATAATGCTGGATTTCCCGGAAGATCCACGGTCTTCCCTGAGCGGCACGGCCTATCATCAGGGCATCAGCCCCCGTATAGTCGAGCACCGCCCTGGCCTTGTGCGGGTCAGTAATGTCTCCGTTCGCGATAACCGGAATGGAAACGTTCTGCTTAACTGTCCGAATGCTGTCGTATTCAGCGTTACCGTTGAACAAACAGGCGCGAGTACGTCCATGAATGGTCAGGGCCTGAATACCACAACGTTCAGCCAATTGGGCAATTTCAGTGCAATTACGATTTTCTGTATCCCAGCCGGTACGGATCTTTAAGGTCACCGGCACCTCTACGGCATTTACCACGGCGGTAAGAATACTCTTTACCACGTCAGGATATTGCAGCAGCGCGGAGCCAGCCATCTTACGATTCACCTTCTTAGCCGGGCAGCCCATATTGATATCAATAACCTGTGCGCCGGATGCCACATTAATCCGCGCCGCTTCGGCCATATCATCAGGATCGCAACCGGCAATCTGCACGGTGCGAATTCCGGGCTCGTCACTGTGTACCATACGCAAACGAGACTTATCGCTGGCCCAAACTTCCGGGTTTGACGACATCATCTCGGAAACGGTCATCCCGGCTCCCATCTGATAACAGAGCGTTCTGAAAGGCCTGTCGGTAATACCGGCCATCGGAGCGGCTATCAATTGATTACGGAGCTGGTGTTGTCCAATGCGCATGAAAAAGAAGTGACCATATCTACTCGCAAGGCGGCGTATATTACGCATTTTTTACTGAAGATGAAAGGCCAAACTTTGAACAATCAGTGTGGAAAAATCATGGAAAAGTGGGTTACTGTTTAGCCTTTAAAAGTTTGCTTATTAAAAACAATGGCTTAAAAATATAAGCTGAAATTGTGAGCAAAGATTTTTCTTAATTTGTGATCGCTTTCGCAATATAAAAGCAGCTTTCCGGCAGATAAAACCGGACATTCCGCGGCATGGTCATGCCGGAAAGCGTAGCAAAGACGGCAAAAGGCAGCGGTTCAGTTCACTATTTGCCGCCCATTAAGCGGCTGTAATGGACGATTATTGGCATGAATGAGCGCCTTGGTAAACTGCGTCAACTGCGCTGGTGAGGCCTCTACCTGCTGCTTCATCACCAGCCAAATGACGCCTTCGCTGCAGGGCGGCGTGGTCAGCGAACCGCTAAAACGATAATAGTGCCTGTCCTCAGGATAAAGATGCGTTAACTGCAATTTCTGCTGCAACGCCTGCACTTGATGCTGCTTCGGCGGCAGCGAGCTCAGAATCATGTCCAGTGCAGGGTTATCGTCGCCAGCAACCACCATCACGGCAATCACGGCCAGCTCACCGTTAGCGTTCTCATGCACAAAATGGATCTCCAGCGGAAAGCTTTGCCCATTGATATGATTTTCGCTGGGAGCGTGAAAATGGAACTGCCTGAGCGTCCAGCGCTGATCGTCCAGCAGGAAATCATCGTCATCCTCCACTTCAATCTGCACCGTATGGCCATTGTTGACGATGGATTTCGCATGGGGATGAAAGCTGAGCTGAAGCGGCGGCAGGTTGCCGTTTATGGGATGTTGGATATTGACAGGCGACTGATACATACCTTTATTGCAGGTCTGCCAGCGCTCACTGAGTTCGCCCCAGTGTTCCGGCGATGCTTTGCCTTCATAGGACCATTGAATTCCCGCCAGCGCGGGCGTCATCCAGGTTAGCGCCAGCGCCAATAACGCCGTTGAGGTTTTTTTCATCCTGATCTTCCTTCTGTAGGATTGATATCGGCGCTTCATGCGCCGTCCGGTCGGGACGATAAACGCCCAACCAGCACAGGAGAGTATAAAATAGTGCCGGAGAAAAAGTGGCAAAAAAAGCGAAAGCGAGAAGGGACGAAAATAGCGCGCTGCGACAGCATTTCACAGCGCGCGAAGAAGACTTAGCGGCGGACGCCGGTAATACGGCACCATTCCTCTTTTTCCGCTACCGGATCGAGCGTGAAGCGTTCTTCATAGGCTTCACACACGCTTTCCGCCTGGCTGGCGAGAATACCTGACAGACCGAGATAGCCGCCGGATTTAGGCAGCACGCTAATCAACGGCGCCAGCTCACGCAGCGGTCCGGCGAGAATGTTCGCCACTACCACGTCGGCGCTGAGATCGGCCGGCTGCTCGTGGGGCAGATAAAGCGACAGACGATCGGAGACGCCGTTGCGCTCGGCATTATCGCGACTGGCCTGAATAGCCTGCGGATCGATATCGATACCGATAGCCTGCGCCGCGCCGAGCTTCAGCGCCGCGATCGCCAGAATGCCGGAGCCGCAGCCGAAATCGATAACGGTTTTACCTTGCAGATCGAGCCCGTCCAGCCAGCTCAGGCAGAGCGCCGTGGTCGGGTGCGTGCCGGTGCCGAAGGCCAGACCCGGATCGAGCATCACATTCACCGCATCCGGTTCGGGCACGTCGCGCCAGCTGGGGCAGATCCACAAACGCTGACCGAAACGCATAGGATGAAAGTTCTCCATCCATTCGCGCTCCCAGTCTTTATCTTCGATCTGCTCGATCTTATGGCGGAAGCCTGGACCTAACAGCGGATCCTGCTCCAGCAGGCTGACCACTTCCGCCATATCCGTTTCGGCATCAAACAGGCCGATAGCGTCAGTATCGCCCCACAGACGCGTTTCGCCTGGCAGCGGCTCGAATACCGGCGTGTCATGCGTATCCTGGAAGGTCACCGACACGGCACCCTGTTCCATTAACAGGTCACCCAGCGCTTCCGCATCCGCGCCGGTAGTGTTGATCTTAATTTGTATCCAGGGCATAGCGATTCTCTTTATTCATACAGTGAAGAGGCGTCATCCGGCGCAGGCGCCGAACGACCAAACAGATTACCGATAACAAAGGCCAACAGGCTTAACAGCAGCGCCGGCACAATCGGATGAAAGCCGCCCGGCTCCAGATGCAGCGCTGCCAGCAGCGTATAGGAGGCGGCGCCGACGATCATCGCGCTCAGGGCGCCCGCCGCGTTGGCTTTTTCCCAGTAGAGGCCTAATACCAGCGGCCACAGGAACACTGCTTCCAGCCCGCCGAACGCCAGCAGGTTCAGCCAGATAATCATATCGGGCGGACTCCACGCCGCCAGCAGCAGCAGTAGACCGAGCACCAGCGTAATCATGCCGGACAGACGGCGCAGGCGCAGCTCGTTATTCAGCTGCTGCGGATAAAGGCGTAAATAGAGATCTTTAACGATCGTCGCGGAGGACTGCAACAGCTGCGCGTTGATCGTCGACATGATCGCCGCCATCGGCGCCGCCAGAAAGATCCCGGCGGCAAAAGGCGGCAGCACCGCGAGCATCAGCGTTGGGATCACGCGATCCGGCACTGTCAGATCGGGCAGGATCGCCCGGCCCAGAGCGCCCGCCAGATGCATGCCCAGCATCAGCACCGCTACCACAATGGTGCCGACGACGATGCCGCGATGCACCGCCTTGCTGTCTTTATAGGAGATGCAGCGCACCGCCGTGTGTGGCAGCCCAATCACGCCAAAGCAGACCAGCACCACGAACGAGGAAAGGAAGGTCGGCGTAATAATATTGTCGACGCCCTGTGGGGTCACCAGGCGCGGATCGATTTGTTGAAGTTTGGTGACGGCTGCGTGCATGCCGCCCGCGGCGTGCACCACGGCGAACAGCAGCAGAAAAGTGCCGATCAGCATCACCAGGCCCTGCATCGCATCATTCAGCACGCTGGCGCGGAAGCCGCCGAACGCCGTGTAAAGCGCAATGGTGCCGCCGAAAATCAGCAGGCCGGTATTGTAAGGAATGCCCGCCGCGGTCTCCAGCAGTCTGGCGCCGCCGATAAACTGCACCGTCATCGCGCCGACGAATGCTACCAGCAGGCTGAGGCTGGAAAGCCAGACCAGCAGCGGGCTGCGGTAGCGCGCATAGAGCATGTCGTTGAGCGTGACCGCATGATAACGACGCGCGAGAATAGCGAACTTTTTGCCCAGCACTCCCAGCGACAACCAGACGGCTGGCACCTGAACCATCGCCAGCAGCACCCAGCCGAGACCATACTTATAGGCGGCGCCCGGCCCGCCGATAAACGAGCTGGCGCTGATATAGGTGGTGGTCAGCGTCATCGCCAACACGAAACCGCCCATTGAACGCCCGCCGAGAAAATATTCGTTCAGAAAGTTGCCGGTGCGCCGTTTACGCATGGCGTAGAGGGAGAGAGCGGCGATCAGCAGCAGGTAGCCCAGCAGGGGAAGGATGACTTCAGCTTTCATGATTATCCTCCAGCGGGATATCGCGGAAGACCACGCGGATCATCAGCCAGCAGAGAAAGATAAACAGCAGCGGGGCGAAAAAGCAGGAGAGTTCAAACCAGCGAGGCAGGCCGGTAACGCCGGGCTGCATGCCGCCCAGCCAGGCGCAAAGCGCCCATACCGCCAGATACGCCAGCGCCAGCCAGAAGGACCAGCGGGCCTCGCGGTGTGCCTGGATAAAGCGCGCATCCATAAGAGAGCCTTTCATTATGTGCGAAACCAGAATGAGAAAAGGCCGGACAAGCCGGCCTCAGACAGGGCAACGGGAGAATTACTTCTCCGCCAGACCCAGCTTTTTCTCCAGGTAGTGGATGTTGGTTCCACCGTGCTGGAAGTTTTCGTCTGACATGATCTTCATCTGCAGCTCAACGTTGGTTTTGATGCCGTCGATGATCAGCTCAGCCAGTGCGTTTTTCATGCGGGCAATCGCCACGTCACGGTTTTCACCGTAGGTAATCAGCTTGCCGATCATGGAGTCGTAGTAGGGCGGCACGCTGTAACCGGCATAAATATGCGATTCCCAACGCACGCCAAAACCGCCTGGCGCATGGAAACGGGTAATTTTGCCCGGACTCGGCAGAAAAGTGTTCGGATCTTCCGCATTGATACGGCATTCCACCGCGTGGCCTTTCACCACCACCTCTTCCTGCTTGATAGAAAGCGGCTGGCCTGCTGCGATGCGCAGCTGCTCTTTGATCAAATCCACGCCGGTGATCATCTCGGTAACCGGATGCTCAACCTGAATACGGGTGTTCATCTCGATAAAGTAGAACTCGCCGTTTTCATACAGGAACTCGAAGGTGCCTGCGCCGCGGTAACCGATCTCCACGCACGCCTGGGTACAGCGTTCGCCGATATAGCGACGCATTTCCATGGTAATGCCCGGCGCCGGCGCTTCTTCTACCACTTTCTGGTGACGACGCTGCATAGAGCAGTCGCGTTCCGCCAGATAGATGGCGTTGCCCTGACCGTCCGCCAACACCTGAATCTCGATGTGGCGCGGGTTTTCAAGGTACTTCTCCATGTAGACCATGTCGTTGTTGAAAGCGGCTTTCGCTTCCGCACGGGTCATGTTAATGGAGTTTTCCAGCTCTTTATCGCTGCGAACGACGCGCATACCGCGCCCGCCGCCGCCGCCGGAGGCTTTGATAATTACCGGATAGCCGATGCGCTTGGCGATGGCGCGGTTCTTATCCATATCGTCGCCCAGCGGACCGTCAGAACCCGGCACGCAAGGCACGCCCGCTTTTTTCATCGCGTTGATTGCAGAAACTTTGTCGCCCATCAGGCGAATCGTTTCGGCACGCGGACCGATGAAAATAAAGCCGGAACGCTCTACCTGCTCGGCAAAGTCGGCGTTTTCAGACAGGAAGCCGTAGCCTGGGTGAATCGCCACCGCGCCGGTGATTTCCGCTGCGGAGATCAGCGCCGGAATGTTCAGGTAGCTTTTAACTGAGGGCGCCGGACCGATACATACGGTCTCGTCCGCCAGCAGCACATGTTTCAGATCGCGATCCGCCGTAGAGTGTACCGCAACGGTTTTGATGCCCAGTTCTTTACAGGCACGCAAAATGCGCAGAGCGATCTCACCGCGGTTAGCAATAACAATTTTATCCAGCATGGTGCGCCTCGTTATTCGATGACGACCAGCGGCTCGTCAAACTCAACAGGTTGACCGCTTTCGACCAGGATAGCTTTAACCACGCCCGCCTTGTCTGCTTCGATCTGGTTCATCATCTTCATGGCTTCAACGATGCACAGGGTATCGCCGATATTCACTTTCTGACCGACTTCGACAAACGCTTTCGCATCCGGGCTCGGCGTACGATAGAAGGTGCCGACCATCGGAGAGCGCACGATGTGGCCGCTCAGTTCCGCAGCGGCAGGCGCTTCGATCGCTGGCGCAGCGGCAGGCGCTACAGCGGTAGCCAGAGCAGGCTGCGGAGCTGGCGCGGCGTAAGCCTGTTGCATCATCGGATAAGCGGGAGCTGCAGGTGCGCGGCTGATGCGAACGGATTCCTCGCCTTCAGAGATTTCAAGTTCGGCGATACCGGATTCTTCAACCAGTTCGATCAGTTTTTTAATCTTACGAATATCCATGAGTGTGGGTCCGTACTCTATTTAATTTGATTTGACAGGCGTTTTACTGCCGTTTGTAAAGCCCAGGTGTAACCGTCGACGCCAAGTCCACAGATTACGCCGGCAGCAATATCAGAAAGCCAGGAATGGTGGCGAAAGGGCTCGCGGGCATGTACGTTGGTGATATGCACCTCGATAAAAGGGATATCTACCGCCAGCAATGCATCGCGCAGCGCTACGCTGGTATGCGTAAAGGCCGCCGGGTTAATGACGATATAATCGACATTGCCTCTCGCCTCATGAATACGCTCAATCAGAACGTGTTCTGCATTCGACTGCAAATGGCTGAGTTTCACATTCAACGCGCTGGCCTGCGATGTCAGATCGTCAACGATCCCGGTCAGCGTGCTGCGCCCATATTTTTCCGGTTCGCGCGTCCCCAGTAAATTGAGGTTCGGACCGTTCAAGAGCAGAATATGAAAATCGTGCGCCATTTTGCTGCTATCTCCTGCAATAATTGAGGCATCGCGTAAAATACCTCGTGAGAAGCTATTTGTCACCTTTCTGGAGGCGAAAAATAGCCCGTCACTGCAACCGAAGCTGGGCATTATAATGATTTCGTTGCTTTTCGCAGCTAAATACTGGTCTTATCTGCGAAGTTTATCAACCACGGTTAATGAAAGATTTAGTTAAACAGTATGGATATGTGGGATGCGGCACAGATCGCGCCGCTATTTTACAAACCAGCGCCAAAACTTTTTATAGCGCCAGGCGAGCAGGATAAGCGCCAAAAGCGCATAGATCAGCGGCTGCGGAGAAAGAACTTTTACCGACCAGATATAGTGAACCGGCGCGAGGATCGCCACCAGATAAATCATATTGTGCAGAGTTTGCCAGCGGCGTCCCAGTTTTCGCTGCGCCTTCTGGAAAGAAGTGAGCGCCAGCGCCAGCAACGTCAGCCAGCTGATAATCCCCAGCGTCAGATAAGGACGTGAAATCAGTTCCGATCCCAGCAGTCGCAGATTGTTAAGGCCCAGCTCCAACAGCGAATAGCTCAGCAGATGCAGCGTCGCCCAGGCGAAACACCACAGCCCCAACAGGCGGCGCACCCGAATCAGCAGCGGCTGGCGTCCATAGCGCGCCAGCGGCGAAACCAGCAGGGTGGCGAGCAGGAACTTCAGCGCCATGCGGCCGGTAAAGTGCTGAATATCTTTCGCCGGGTCGGCGCTAAAGCCGGTACCCTGCAGCACGGCGAAAATCAGCCACAATAAGGGCAACAGTCCCGCCAGATGCAGCAGGACTTTCAGGCCGGTTATCTGTTTTAACGTCAGACGCACTCAGAAATTCTCCCGCAAATCGAGCCCGCGATAGAGCGACGCCACCTGGTCGCCATAGCCGTTGAACAGCAATGTCGGCTGGCGATCGACATTCAGAATGCCGCCGGCGCCGATAAAGCGTTCGGTCGCCTGCGACCAGCGCGGATGATCCACATGCGGATTCACATTGGCGAAAAAGCCATACTCATCCGGCGCCAGCTGATTCCAGGTGGTCGGCGGACGATCGCGCGTCAGCTTAATGTGCACGATCGATTTGATGCCCTTAAAGCCATATTTCCACGGTACCGTCAGACGGACAGGCGCGCCGTTTTGCGGCGGCAGCGCTTTGCCATAAACGCCGGTAGAAAGCAGGGTCAACGGATGCATCGCCTCATCCAGACGCAGCCCTTCGACATAGGGATAATCCAGCCCGCCGCCAATAAAACGATCCTTCTGGCCAGGCATCTGATCAGGGGCATATACCGTCTGGAAAGCGACAAAACGCGCATTGCTGGTGGGCTCGGCGGCTTTCAGCAACTGGCCCAGCTCAAAGCCGACCCAGGGGATCACCATCGACCAGGCTTCCACGCAGCGCATGCGGTAGATACGCTGCTGCTGCGGAAAGCGCTTGAAAATATCATCCATATCGAGCGTAAGCGGCCTGGCGACCTCGCCGTCGATGCGGATCTTCCAGTCATCCGTTTTCAGGCTGCCAGCGTTGGCGGCCGGATCGGCTTTATCGAGCCCGAACTCATAGAAGTTGTTATAACCGCTGACTTTATCTTCCGGCGTGAGCGGCAGGGAGGATTGCCAGGCTTCCGGTTTGCTGAAATCGAGCGGACGGCCCGCTGGCGCAGGTGGTCGATCGTTGCCCTTGAACCAGGAAAGTACATCGGCGCGTGCGGCGCCAGGGACGGTAAGCGCCGCGGCGCTTAAACCGAGCGCCTTCAAAATCTGTCGGCGCTGCTGATGGAAAATCGTTTCGGGTGTGATATCAGCTTCAGTGAGCTTAGTGACCGGCTTCATAACGCGACTCCTGTGCAATCTCCCTGCGGCGCGGCAGGGAGCAGATAAGTAAGCATGCAGCAAAAAGTCGGACCGGGACGATTTTTCACATTAAAATGTGAAATTTCCTGGCGCTTATCCCTGAGTCACTTTCACCAGCGTACGTCCGGTGACTTCATTATTTAGCAGACGGCGAGCGGCGTCTGCGGCGTCGCTCAGCGCCACTTCCACCGTCGCCTGCTGATAAAAGCTGGCGGGAACGGTTTTCACCAGTCGTTTCCAGGCTTCAAGACGGCGCGGCGTCGGCGTTTGCACCGAATCGACGCCCTGCAGGCGCACGTTGCGCAGAATAAACGGCATCACCGAGGTTGGCAGCGCAAAGCCGCCCGCAAGACCGCAGGCGGCGACAACGCCGGAGTAGTGCATCTGCGCCAGTACGCTGGCCAGCACTTTGTCGCCGACAGTATCGATGGCCCCTGCCCAGCGCTGTTTTTCCAACGGACGACTGTCGCTGCTGAACTCGCTGCGCGGCAGCACGTTAGCGGCGCCCAACTGACGCAGATAATCGCCGTTGCTTTCCCGTCCGCTGACTGCCGTCACCTGATAACCCAGCGCGTTCAGCAGGGCGACGGCGGTGCTGCCGACGCCGCCGCTGGCGCCGGTCACCAGCACGTCGACTTTATCGGGCGTCACGCCGCCTTCTTCCAGCGCCATGACGCACAGCATCGCAGTGAAGCCGGCGGTGCCCAAAATCATTGCCTGGCGGTCGCTTAATCCTTCCGGCAGCGGCACCAGCCAGTCGCCGTTAACGCGCGCCTGTTCCGCCAGCCCGCCCCAGTGCGTTTCTCCCACGCCGAAGCCGGTCAGCACTACCTGCTGCCCGACATGAAAACGCGGATCTTCGCTGTGGCGCACCGTACCGGCAAAATCGATGCCGGGCACCATCGGGAACTGGCGAATGATTTTGCCTTTGCCCGTAATCGCAAGTGCGTCTTTATAGTTGATGCCTGACCAGTTAACATCCACGGTCACGTTACCTGCCGGCAGCTGCTCTGGTGAAATGTCGCGTAATACCGTCTGGTATACGCCGTCAGTTTGTTCTATCAGTAAAGCCTGCATGAGATTCTCCTGAATTTGATTTTCGTTGGTAACGACCGGGTCTCTGGCAACTATACTCGCCGGAGGGTCACAGAGGCTGACCAGCCGCAAATAAACCGCGGACGTTTGCGGTTATTTAACGTTGCCGGCATGAAAAGTTTTAGATCACTAACAATCTGGCACCCGCTTCTGAACGTCAATGGCGTGGTCATAACCGCAGTGAAAAAGGCACAGGGATGCGATTAACCACAAAACTGTCAGCGTTTGTCACGCTGCTTATCACTCTGGCAATGGTATTAATGCTCGTCGGCTGCGCGCTAAGTTTTTTCTGGCTGCGCAGCGAGCGCGTGGAAAGACAGGTGCAGTCGCTGATGACGGAGGTCGATCAGGCGCTGTTGACGAAAAGCGTCGCCGAGCTGAAGCCGTGGCTACAACGTATCATGCCGCTAATGGATATCGAACAGCTGCAGATCCGCAACCAGCAGGATGTGATTCTCAATCTTTCTCGTCATCAATATCCGCTCATCGAGGACGAGCCCAATCGCTTCCGCCGTTACGATTTGGCGATGCTGCATCAGCAGGGCTGGACGATGCGCGTGGAGCTGCTCGACCCGGCCAATACCTGGTTTCGTTCCTATATTGGTTCCTCTACGCTGGTCGTGGTGTTGCTGGTGGCGACGATCATGATGCTGCTGCTGCTGCCCACGCATCGCTGGCTGTGGCGACAGTTAAAAGGGATGGAAAGCCTGGAAATGCGTGCCGAAAGGATTATTGAGGGCGAGCGCCGCGGCATCGGACGCGGCAACGTCAATGAATGGCCGCCGAAAGCGTCGACCGCGCTCGATCTGCTGCTGGACGATCTCCATGAAGCGCGCGAGCAGCGCACCCGCATCGACACCTTAATCCGCGCCTTTACCGCGCAGGACGCCACGACCGGCCTCAATAATCGGCTCTTTTTCGATAATCAGCTGGCGACGCTGCTGGAAGATCAGGAAAACGTCGGCACGCATGGCGTGGTGATGATGATCCGCCTGCCCGATTTTGACAGCCTGAGCGAGAAGTGGGGGCACGCGCCGGTGAAAGAGTATCTGTTTGCGCTGGTGAACATGCTCTCTACCTTTGTGATGCGCTATCCTGGCGCACTGCTGGCGCGCTACTTCCGCAGCGACTTTATGGTGTTGCTGCCCCATCGCACGTTAAAAGAGGCTGACGGCATTGCCGCCCAGCTGATCAAAGCGGTGGACGCGCTGCCGCCGACGGCGATGATCGATCGGCAAAATATGATGCATATCGGCATCAGCGCCTGGCGCAGCGGGCAGACCACGCAGCAGGTCATGGAGAGCGTAGAACAGGCGACGCGCCACGCCTCATTGCAGGGCGGCAACACCTGGGTCACCGGTGAAGGAACGGACAGCGACGGCGGACGCGGCAGCGTAAAATGGCGCACGCTGCTGGAGCATACCCTGAAGCGCGGCGGTCCAAGGCTTTATCAGAAGCCCGCCGTTCTGCGCGACGGACGCGTGCATCACCGCGAAATGCTGCCGCGCATTTACGATGGCGAAAAAGAGCTGCTGGCCGCGGAGTTTATGCCGCTGGTGCAGCAGATGGGGCTGGCGGAGGCGTATGACCGCCAGCTGATGCAGCGTATCCTGACGCTCTCCGCCTGCTGGCCGCAGGAGACGCTGGCGGTGCCTATTACGATTGACTCTCTATTGCAGCCCGGCTTCCAGCGCACCCTGCGTGATATGCTGTTGCAGTGTACAAAATCGCAGCGACAGCGTTTTTTATTTGAACTTGCAGAGGCGGAAGTGTGTCAACACTTCAATCGATTACAGCCGGCGCTGCGTTTATTGAAAGGCTTCGGCTGTCGCCTGGCGGTCAATCAGGCGGGTCTGACGGTGGTCAGCACCGCCTATATCACCCTGGCGGGCGTGGAGCTGATCAAGCTCCATCCGAGCCTGGTGCGCAACATCGATCGCCGTACGGAAAACCAGCTGTTTGTGAAAAGCCTGCTGGAAGTGTGCCGCATGACGCCGACGCAGGTATTCGCCGCGGGCGTCAGAACGCGCGACGAATGGCAAACGCTTTCAGCGC
>NZ_JANION010000241.1:0-6095 GCF_024610815.1 Mixta sp. | reverse complement strand
CAGTCCGGGCGCAATTGTTTTGCAGGCTTTCTTTTAACACAGTTACATTAAAACCCTTTATTTCAGGCATTTCCCGGCTTACTTTTCTTTACGTATTCAGGAAAAGGGGCCGGGAAGTACTTTATCTCTACTAATGCCCTTCCCTTTTTACCCCCTTTCTTGTTAAATTCTGCTTATGATTTTATGATGGACATCACAGTTTGCTGTCGCATTTTGCCGCGCTTACAGGGCGGAGAATCCTGCTTAAAAATAGGGTTATTATGCCATGCCGCCCAAATATTAGTTAAGACATCGTAATATATGTACGGCAAATCGTCTTATTCATGCGTTCAGAGCACATTTACTTTCACAATATTTAATGTTTTATCGGCTAATTAACGCGCTAGCGCTTCGTTTGTTTTGACAAACTCAAGTAATGAATGGAGCACAAACTGTCAATGATTGAGATCTACGTCACATTAGCAATACAGTAGCATTCCTGGAGTTTGACCCCTTATGGCTGAAACCTTTTAGCGAAAAATCCGATAGCGCTGTAACAGGCACTTATGGCATGACAATCATAGAGTTAGTGCGTTATAGCGCCGTCAACGCCTTCTGTAACACTTCAGGTTAATCCTAATAACAGGGCCATTTTATATCCGCCCAGTTATTAGCTTCGGTTCAGCATATTTTTTATTTCTGTACCGCGCATTTTCACCATAAAAATGACTATTGAATAAAAATCCAACCATAAATAGCGAAAAGGCGATGAGGGTTTTCTTAAAATCGTTCTTTAACAAGGGGTAAGACGTCGATTTCCCCCTGAGATTTATGGAAAAAAATCGCTCTTTCATCTACTCGTTCGGTTTTTCGAAAACCATGTTTACTGCATCAGCGATAACGGTTATTTACAGGCCGCGCTACGCTTCAGCTTTTGCCGGTTAGCGGGATACGATTAAGCGCGCCGCCTGCCGCTTGCGCTAAGCGTGTGAGCGGCGCGCATCCGTTACGGTTAAGTTTAGCTGTAAACGCTTTCACTTTTACCCGGCTGCTGCGGAAAGAAAGAGGCGGCCTTTTACGACCGCCTGAATGAACAGAGACGCTTAGTGAGCCGATGCTGAGTGAACCGGCAGCTGGAATGCCGATACGGTGTTTTTCAGGTAGTTGACCTGCTCCTCCAGCGAAGAGGCCGCTGAAGCGGATTCCTGCACCAGCGCCGCATTCTGCTGCGTCACGCCATCCATTTCCGTTACCGCTTGTTCGATTTGCAGGATGCCGCGGCTTTGCTCGTCAGACGCGGTGGAAACCTCCTGCATCAGCGCATTGACGCGGGAAACGGTGTTGATGATGTTAGCAATCGCCTCACCGGTTTTGGTGACCTGCTGCGAACCCTGGCTGATGCTGCTTACCGAATCTTTAATCAGTCCCTCAATTTCACGCGCGGCGGCGGCGCTGCGCTGCGCAAGATTACGTACCTCGCCGGCGACCACGGCGAAGCCGCGCCCTTCTTCTCCGGCACGCGCCGCTTCGACCGCTGCGTTCAGGGCCAGAATATTGGTCTGGAATGCGATGCTGTTGATCACGGAGGTGATCTCTTCAATCTTACGTGAACTCTCGGTGATGCCGCTCATGGTGGTGATCACCTCTTTCGATACGTCGTCGCCGGTCTGCGCCGCTTGTACCGCTTCCTGGGTTAAGCGCGTGGCCTGATAGACATTATCGGTGTTCTGTTTCACCGTTGCGCTCAACTCCTCCATGCTGGCGGCGGTCTGCGTCAGCGCCGACGCCTGCTGCTCGGTGCGGGAAGAGAGATCGATATTACCCGCAGCGATCTCCTGTGATGCGTTAGCGACGCTATGACAGGAGTCGCGTACCTGGCTGATGATTTGAATCAGAGACAGGCGCATCTGCTCGATAGAACGCAGCACATCAGAAATTTCACTGCGCGAGGCGGCGCTCACCGGCACGGTATGCTGGAGCTGCCCCTCAGCGATTTTGCTGCACTGCTCTTTTGCCGCCAACAGGGAGTCGAGCAGGTATTTTTTCAGCAGGAAGTAGATCAGGCCGATAATAAAGAGAAAAAGCACGGCAAAAATGACCAGCATAAGCACCGAGAAGTTGAAATTCTGCTGAGCGGTGACGTTCAGCTGCTTCGCATAGGTCTCATGCAGCGCCAGCACCTTATCCAGCGCGATTTCATACTGACGGTCCAGCTTCGCCACTACCGCGAGCTGATTGGTGAATCCCGCCTGATCGCCATTGCGCACGGCGGCCATCAGCGGCTCGATCCCCTGCTGCTTATAAGCCATCCAGGCCTGCTGGTACGCTTGCAGCAGCGCATCCTCGTTCTCCAGACGCGGCGCTTTTACATAGGCGTCAAAGGCGTCATCCATTTTTTGCACCAGCGTATCCACGCCAGCCAGCCGGGCGTTGGCATTTTCCATATCGCCTTTTTCCAGCTGTTTCATATATTCCATCAGATGCACGCGCAGGTTGCGGCTGTGGTTGATCGGATCGATGATCGACAGCACCACGCGGATCTCTTTATTCACACTATCAAGGGAGTTGTTACTGCGGACGAACAGCCAGGCGTTAGTGACGGAACTCACCATGAAAATGCCTAAGAGCGTAATCAGAATTAACAATGAACTGCGTTTTATGGTCATTAGAAATGTCTCAATACAGAATCGTACCTTATATATCGGCATTTCCAGAGACGAGTTTAAGTTCTCTTGCAGGCTAAAGCGGCTGTTTGAAGCAGTTTCAATGCAGGTATTTGATTGGAAAGTTAAAAAATTCTAAAATTTTCTTATGCTGCTGCGGTGCTTACTTCTGTTTCCTTCCGGGTCGTCCTTTGCATCCCTTTGCCTGTTGTCATTTTTCGGCCGCCTTTTGATAAAATTCTCATAATAAACGTGCAAACAGCATCTTAGCGTTATAGTCCAAAGAGCAGCTTCCCCTGGCGGGTAGCTGTTAATTTACGACAGCAGAGCGGCCTGTGCATTGCGCACCGGCCTGGAGCCCCTTTACCAGAGGCGCTGCGGTTACCCGCAGCGTCCACACAGACGTTTGTTTAAGCCGTCAGCAGCTGTTGCGCAGTGGTCTCCACCAGCGCCAGCAGCACTTTGATATCCTCAAAGCCGGCCGCCGGATTAAGCAGCGTCAGCTTCAGGCAGGTCACGCCGTTAAACTCCGTGACGCCGACGTTGGCGCGGCCTGACGCCAGCAGCGCGTCGCCGATGCGCTGATTCAGCAGCGCCACGGCAGGCTCGCCGCCGGGCAGCGACGCCTGCGGACGATAACGGAACAGCACGCTCGCCAGCTGCGGCTGCATTACCAGCTCCAGCGCATCCTGCTCGTCAACGTAACGCGCCACCTGCTGCGCCAGCGTCACTCCGTGATCGATAATCGCGGCATACTGCTTTTGTCCTAACGCCTCCAGCCCCATCCACAGCTTCAGCGCATCGAAACGGCGCGTGGTCTGCAAGGATTTAGAAACCAGGTTCGGCACGCCCTGCGCTTCGTCAAACTCGGAGTTGAGATAGGCCGCCTGATAGCGCATCAGCTCATAATGGCGCGCCTCTTTCAACAGGAAGGCGCCACAGCTGATGGTCTGGAAGAACTGCTTATGGAAGTCCAGCGTAATAGAATCCATTAGCTCAATGCCGTCCAGATAGTCGCGGTAATGCTCGGAGAGCAACAGCGCCCCGCCCCAGGCCGCGTCCACATGCACCCAAATTTGCTGTTCCGCCGCCAGCGCGGCGATGGCGCGCAGCGGATCGATGGCGCCTGCGTCAGTGGTGCCAGCGGTGGCGACAATCGCCATCACCTGCTCGCCGTTGGCTTTCGCCTGCGCCAGCTTCGTTGCCAGATCGTCGACATCCATACGCGCGCGCTCATCGGTTTTCACCAGCGTGACGCACTGATAGCCGAGCCCCAGCAACGCCATATTCTTCTGCACCGAGAAATGGGCGTTTTCAGAACAGAAAACCTTTAGCTTGCGCAGATCGCCTGCCAGGCCATCCTGCTGAACAGAGTGACCGGCGCGCGCGAAGAAGGCGTCACGCGCCAGCATCAGCCCCATCAGGTTGCTCTGGGTGCCGCCGCTGGTAAAGACGCCCGCGTCGCCAGCCTGATAGCCGACCTGGGCGCGCAGCCATTCGATCAGCTTCATTTCAATAATGGTGGCCGACGGGCTTTGGTCCCAGGAGTCCATGCTCTGGTTGGTGGCGTTGATCAGTACCTCCGCCGCCTGGCTCACCACCAGGCTTGGGCAGTGCAGATGCGCCACGCACTGTGGATGATGCACCGCCAGGCTATCCTGCAGGAAGTACTCAACCGCCCGCTCGATGGCGGCCTGATTGCCTAACCCCTGCGGATTAAAGTCGAGCTGAATGCGATCGCGCAGCTCATTGACGGTTTTCCCGCGATACATTTCAGGCTGCTGCAACCACTGCACCACCGCCTGGCTGCTCTGGGCTATCGCCTGCTGGTAGGCTTCGATGCTCTGCGCCGAAGCCGCCAGGATAGGATTTTCACTGGTCATCGCTTTTTACTCCACCGCGACAGGCTTAACGCCTGCGGCTAACAGGGCGCTTTCGAATTTCTCCAGGAAGATCGCCAGCTCATCGTTGGTGATCAGCAGAGAAGGCAGCAGACGCAGCACGCTGCCGTGACGTCCGCCGCGTTCGAGGATCAGCCCGGACTCAAAGCACTTCTTCTGCAACAGAGCGGAAAGCTCGCCGTCGGCCGGGTAGCAGCCCATGTGATCCTGCGCGGCGTCCGGCTTAACGATCTCAATGCCGATCATCATGCCCAGGCCACGCACATGGCCAATCACCGGATAGCGTTTTTGCAGCTCGACCAGCTTGCCTTTCAGCCACTCGCCCTGCTCCGCCACTTTGCCCGCGACGTTGTTCTCTTTCAGGATTTTCAGCGTGGTCAGGCCGGTCGCCATCGCCAGCTGGTTGCCGCGGAAGGTGCCAGTGTGGTGGCCCGGCGCCCAGGCGTCGAACTGTTTTTTAATACCGAGCACCGCCAGCGGCAAACCGCCGCCTACCGCTTTAGACATCACGATAATGTCCGGCTCAATACCCACGTGTTCAAAGGCGAAGAATTTGCCGGTGCGCGCGAAGCCCGCCTGCACTTCGTCGAGGATCAGCAGAATGCCGTGCTCCTGCGTCACTTTGCGAATGCGTTGCAGCCACTCGGCTGGCGCCGGGTTAACACCGCCTTCGCCCTGTACGGCTTCCAGGATCACCGCCGCCGGTTTGCGCACGCCGCTTTCCACATCGTTGATCAGGTTTTCAAAGTAGTAGCTCAGCGCTTTAACGCCCGCCTCGCCGCCGATGCCCAGCGGGCAACGGTAGAGATGGGGATAAGGCATAAACTGCACTTCAGGCATCATGCCGTCGACCGCTTCTTTCGGCGACAGGTTGCCGGTTACCGCCAGCGCGCCGTGCGTCATGCCGTGGTAGCCGCCGGAGAAGCTGATGACGCCGGAACGACCGGTCACTTTTTTCGCCAGCTTCAGCGCCGCTTCAACCGCGTCCGCACCGGACGGGCCGGTAAATTGCAGGCAGTATTCTTTGCCTTCGCCCGGCAGCAGAGAAAGCAGATATTCCGAAAAGGCGTCTTTTAACGGCGTCGTGAGATCAAGAGTATGTAACGGCAAGCCGCTGGTAATGACATTTTGGATGCTTTGCAGGATGTCAGGATGGTTATGTCCCAGCGCCAGCGTTCCAGCGCCCGCCAGGCAGTCAAGATATTGATTATTCTCAACGTCAGTGATCCAGGCGCCTTGAGCTTTCGCAATGGCTAAAGGCAATTTGCGCGGATAGCTTCTGACGTTCGATTCGAACGCATCCTGTCTTTCTAAATAATCTTTATTATTTTTGTTCAATGAATTAGCACCTAAAGTATCAATACGGACTTTATCCGTCATCATATCTCTCCTACAACCATGGCGATAAGTAGCGCAATGGTTGAAAAAATAAATTTAAAGGTTAACGCCTTGTTTAAGGCCGGCATAATATAGGTTTTTTCCGTCTGCGGCTCAATTGATTATTTTGTGTATATTTATTTATTAATTTACCATGATAAATCAAAAGGTTATT
>NZ_JANION010000238.1:0-11861 GCF_024610815.1 Mixta sp. | reverse complement strand
GGTAAAAGATATGGATAAAACGCCTGAAATGATTTTTCAAAACTGTTAAATAACTGTAATAAACATAAGTGGTTAGCCAGCACAAGTTTTGGTAGCGATTACAAAGGCGTGTAAACTTTAGCCATGTTCCATCGCGTCATTGTCGCCGCGTTAAATCACATATTTGTGATGTTTCGCACAATGTTGTTTTTTGCGCTTTTAGCGCAAATGTTAATTATTTTTAATTAACCGTGCAAAAAACAGGTTTATTATCCCTCAGGCGCGATCGCCGGATCGTCACCTTTCCCTGATAGGAACCGGCGTAAGGGAAAACTATTTGTTCAGAATATTCCTGGTATAAACGGTCAATTTTTTCACATTTAAGAGAAAAAGAATGTGCTGTAACAGCGTCACACCTTTTTAAAAGTATAAATTTGAATTTCATCTGTCGACGGACAGCGCTATTTTCTGAATTTAGCGTTTTTTTACCCGGCAGGATCTGGACAGACGCCGCGGCCTCCCTATACTGAGTCGCTCAACCTTCTCTCCATTATTATGGTTATTATGACAGCGCAAGATTACCTGTTGAAATTTCGTAAAGTGAATACCTCAGAAAGCCTGGAAAAGTTATTCGATCATCTTAATTATTCTCTTACCGACGATCGTGAACTGATGAATATGTATCGCGCTGCCGATCATCGTCGCGCCGAGCTGGTTTCCGGCGGTAAATTATTCAATTTAGGCGAAGTGCCGAAATCGGTCTGGCGCTACGTGGTATAAATCCTGCCTGTTTCCTCCCCCCGCTTTTCCGTATAATACCGGGTCCATATCGGGCGTGACGGGTTTGGCCATCACCTGCCTCACGCCGCCGTTTCGCTGTACAAGGAATGCTTTATGCCGTTAACGTCCCCCGCGCCACGCCTCGGCGGCTGGCTGCTGCTGCCGCTCGCCTGGCTGATTCTGACCGTGCTCACCAGCGCACTGGTGGTTGTGATGTATATCGGCGCGCTGTTTAACCCCGCCTGGCGCGACGCGCTGTTTAGCCACGATACGGCGTTTCTGACGCAATGGGGCCTGTCGCTGGCCACCTCGCTGGCGGTCTGGTTATACAGCGCCTGGGTCACCTGGATTTTCTGCCAGCGCTCGCGCCGCCTGCCTCGCCACTACATTATCTGGCTGCTGTTGACCGTGGCGCTGGCATTAAAAACCTTCGCCTTTTCGCCGATCGCCGACGGCGCGGCGGTGCGCTCCCTGCTGCTGGCGCTGCTGGCGGCGGCGACGCTGGTGCCCTATTTTCGCCGATCGCAGCGGGTGAAAAAGACCTTTATCGCGCCCTGAGCGGCGCGAAAAAACGCAATAATTTAATCATGAGTGCTTTTGTCCTTCCTCCCGCCGCCCCGCGCCGTTGTGATGGCGCCGGGAATAACTGATAATAAGTACCTTTTGTAACCCCGGGCGATACGATGACCGATTACCTGCTTCTTTTCGTTGGCACAGTGCTGGTGAACAACTTCGTTCTGGTGAAGTTTCTCGGCCTTTGTCCCTTTATGGGCGTTTCCAAAAAGCTGGAAACGGCGATTGGCATGGGCCTCGCGACCACATTCGTTATAACCCTGGCCTCGATCTGCGCCTGGCTGGTGAATCACCTTATTCTGCTGCCGCTGGATCTGGTCTATCTGCGTACGCTGGCCTATATCCTCGTGATCGCCGTCACCGTGCAGTTCACGGAGATGGTGGTGCGTAAGACCAGCCCGGCGCTCTATCGCCTGCTGGGTATCTTTTTGCCGCTGATCACCACCAACTGCGCGGTGCTGGCGGTGCCGCTGCTAAGCGTCAACCTCAACCATACCTTTTTGCAGGCGGCGCTTTACGGCTTCAGCGCCTCGCTGGGCTTTTCGCTGGTGATGGTGCTGTTTGCCGGTATGCGTGAACGTCTGGTGCTGGCGAATGTGCCGGCCCCGTTCAAGGGTTCCTCTATCGCCCTGATCACGGCTGGCCTGATGGCGCTGGCCTTTATGGGCTTTACTGGTCTGGTGAAATTCTGATGACCGCTATCTGGATAGCTATTGCTGCAATTAGCGCCCTGAGCCTGATTTTCGGTGGGCTGTTGGGCTATGCGTCACGCCGCTTTAAAGTGGAAGCGGACCCGATCGTTGAACAAATCGACGCCATTTTGCCGCAGAGCCAGTGCGGGCAGTGCGGCTATCCCGGCTGTCGCCCCTACGCCGAAGCGGTGGGCAACAACGGCGAGGCGATCAATAAATGCGCCCCCGGCGGCGAACAGACGATGCTGAAGCTGGCGGGCCTGCTCAATGTGGAGCCGCAGCCGATCGACGGCGACGAAAGCGCGAAAGAACCGGTGCGCACCGTGGCCTGGATTGACGAAGCGAACTGCATCGGCTGCACTAAGTGCATTCAGGCCTGTCCGGTCGATGCGATCGTCGGCGCCACGCGTGCGATGCACACCGTGCTGAGCGACGTCTGCACCGGCTGCGATCTCTGCGTCGCTCCCTGCCCAACCGACTGTATTGAAATGCGTCCGGTTGCCACCACCACGGCTAACTGGAAATGGGATCTGCAAACCATCCCGGTACGGGTCATTCCTGTGGAAAGTCATGCTTAACCTACTGAATATCTTCCGTAAAGATAAGATTTGGGACTTTGACGGCGGCATTCATCCGCCTGAAATGAAGACCCAGTCCAACGGCACGCCGCTGCGTCAGCTGCCGCTGGCGGATCGCTTTATCATTCCGTTAAAGCAGCATATCGGCCACGAAGGCGAAATCTGCGTCAAACCCGGCGATAAAGTGCTGCGCGGCCAGCCGCTGACCTTCGGAACCGGGCGAATGCTGCCGGTGCATGCGCCGACCTCAGGCGTGATTGAGGCAATCGGCCCACATATGACCGCGCACCCTTCCGGTCTGGCGGAGATGTCGGTATTTATCGCCCCCGACGGCGAAGATCGCTGGATCGAGCGCGACGGCGTGGCGGATTATCGCCAGCTGCCGCGTGAAGAAGTGATTAAACGT
This sequence comes from Mixta sp., assembly GCF_024610815.1. Taxonomy (NCBI): domain Bacteria; kingdom Pseudomonadati; phylum Pseudomonadota; class Gammaproteobacteria; order Enterobacterales; family Erwiniaceae; genus Mixta; species Mixta sp. Next base: position 8,853 of record NZ_JANION010000238.1, on the reverse strand, counting down.
ATTCACCAGGCGGGCGTCGCCGGACTCGGCGGCGCGGGCTTCCCAACCGCGACCAAACTAAAAGGCGGGCTGAACAGCACCCGCACGCTGATTATCAATGCCGCCGAGTGCGAACCCTATATCACCGCCGATGACCGCCTGATGCAGGACTGCGCCGATGAGGTAATTGAAGGCAGTCGTATTCTCGCCTGGGTATTGCAGGCGGAGCGTGTGCTAATCGGCATTGAAGACAACAAGCCGGAAGCAATCGCCGCGCTGAAGCGCGCGCTGGGCGGCGCCAATGATTTGCAGCTGCGCGTTATTCCTACCAAATATCCTTCCGGCGGCGCGAAGCAGCTGACCAAAATTCTGACCGGCAAAGAGGTGCCGCATGGCGGGCGCTCCTCCGATATCGGCGTGCTGATGCAGAACGTCGGCACCGCCTGGGCCGTGAAGCGCGCGATTATCGACGGCGAGCCGCTGACCGAACGCGTCGTGACCCTGACCGGCGAAGCGGTGACGCAGCCGGGCAACGTCTGGGGACGGCTCGGCACGCCGGTCAGCCATCTGCTGCACCATGCGGGCTTTCAGCCGCAGCCAAAGCAGATGGTGATTATGGGCGGTCCGCTAATGGGCTTTACCCTGCCAGCGCTGGATGTGCCGGTGGTGAAAATCACCAACTGTCTGCTGGCGCCGTCGGCCAGCGAGATGGGCGAACCGCAGCCGGAGCTTTCCTGCATCCGTTGCAGCGCCTGCGCCGACGCCTGCCCGGCCAATCTGCTGCCGCAGCAGCTCTACTGGTACAGCCAAGGCGCCGATCACGACAAGGCGCGCGCTTACCATATTGACGATTGCATCGAATGCGGCGCCTGCGCCTGGGTTTGCCCCAGTAATATTCCACTGGTGCAGTATTACCGCCAGGAGAAGGCGGAACTGCGCGCTATCGATCTGGAAGCGAAACGCACCGCCGAAGCGAAAGCGCGCTTTGAAGCGCGTCAGGCGCGTCTGGAACGGGAAAAACTGGCCCGTGAAGCGCGTCATGCGCAGGCGAAGCGTAAGGTTAGCGCCAGCGAACAGGATGAAATCGCCGCTGCGCTGGCGCGCGTGAAGGCGAAGAAAGCGGCAGAGGTTGACGTTAACGCGGGCGACGCGCCCGATAACGCCGCCGTCATTGCCCAGCGCGAGGCGCGTAAAGCGCTGGCGCGCCAGCGTCAGGCGGAAAAACAGGCGGAGACCGAGCCGCTGTCGCGTCAGGCGGGCGATCCGCGTAAAGCCGCAGTAGAAGCGGCTATCGCGCGCGCCAAAGCGAAAAAAGCGCAGCAGGAACAGGACGCTGAAAGCCAGGCGGCCGACGGCATCGATCCGCGTAAAGCCGCGGTAGAAGCGGCTATCGCGCGCGCCAAAGCGAAAAAAGCGCAGCAGACGCAGGCGGCGGCGGAAAGCGCAGATGCGTCTGAAGCGGTCGATCCGCGTAAGGCGGCAGTAGAGGCGGCCGTCGCGCGCGCCAAAGCGAAAAAAGCGCAGCAGGCGCAGGCGGCGACGGAAAGCGCAGACGCGTCTGAGGAAGCGGCCGCGCCGGAAAACGCGCGCGCCGCCGAAGCGGCTGATGCGCGTAAGGTCGCGGTCGCCGACGCCGTGGCGCGCGCCAAAGCGAAAAAGGCGCAGCAGGCAACGGCGGAGAAACATCACGCCGCCGCAGAAGCGGAGACGGAAAGCCAGAGCGTGCCGTCAACGGATGCGATGACGCCGGAAAGCGAAAGCGTGCCTTTAGCCGCCGCCGAGCCGGAAAGCGCCGACGCCGCGCCGGTTGACGCGCGCAAAGCGGCAATTGAAGCGGCCGTCGCCCGCGCCAAAGCGAAAAAAGCACAACACCAGGCGGCAGAAAGCGCCGACACGGATGATGCGGAGGCGCGCCGCAAAGCCGCAGTGGCCGCCGCCGTTGCGCGCGCCAAAGCGCGTAAAGCACAGCAGCAGACAGGCTTAGAGGATTAAATGGCTTTTCGTATTGCAAGTTCCCCTTACACCCATAACCACCGTGCCACCAGCCGCATCATGCTGCTGGTGCTGCTGGCGGCGCTGCCTGGCATGGCCGCCCAGTGGTACTTTTTCGGCTACGGTAACCTGATTCAGGTGGCGCTGGCGGCGTTGACCGCCTGGGGCACCGAAGCGGCGATCCTGCACCTGCGCAAACAGCCGGTGCTGGCCAACCTCGGCGACCACTCCGCGCTGCTGACCGCCCTGCTGCTGGGCGTCAGTCTGCCGCCGCTGGCGCCCTGGTGGCTGATCGTCATCGGCACCGCCTTCGCCATTATTATCGCCAAGCAGCTGTATGGCGGCCTCGGACAGAATCCCTTCAACCCGGCAATGATCGGTTATGTGGTGCTGCTGATCTCTTTCCCGGTACAGATGACCAGCTGGCTGCCGCCGCAGGCGCTGCAGGCGGTGACGCCTGGCCTGCTCGATTCGCTGAGCATGATTTTCACCCATCACACGCTGGCGGGCGACACCCTTCAGCAGCTGCAGATGGGCGCGGACGGCGTCAGCCAGGCGACGCCGCTCGATACCTTTAAAACCGGGCTGCGCGCCGGCCACAGCGCCGAACAGCTGCTGGCGCAGCCGATTTTCGGCGGCGCTATCGCCGGCATCGGCTGGCAGTGGGTCAATATTGGCTTCCTGCTGGGCGGCCTGTTCCTGCTGCTGACGAATACCATTCGCTGGCATATCCCGGTCAGTTTTCTCGCCTCGCTGGCGGTCTGCGCCACGCTGGGCTGGTTCTTCTCGCCGGGCACTCTCGCCTCGCCGCTGATCCACCTCTTCTCCGGCGCAACGATGCTGGGGGCCTTTTTTATCGCCACTGACCCGATTACCGCCTCGACCACCAATAAGGGCCGGCTGATCTTCGGCGTGCTGATCGGCATGCTGGTATGGCTAATCCGCAGCTTCGGTGGCTATCCGGACGGCGTGGCGTTCGCTGTGCTGTTGGCCAACATCTGCGTGCCGCTGATCGATTACTACACCCAGCCGCGCGTGTACGGCCATCGCAAGGAGTAAGCCATGCTGGATACCATACGTAAAAATGGCGTGACGCTGGCGCTGTTCGCCGCCGTCACCACCGGCCTGACCGCGGTAATTAACACAGTGACCAAACCGACCATCGCCCATCAGACCTCAGTGCAGCAGAAGCTGCTGCTGGATCAGGTGGTGCCGCCGGAACTGTACGATAACGTGATGCAGCATGAATGTTACGTTGTCACGGATGGCGCGCTGGGTAACGATAAGCCGCATCGGCTCTATGTGGCGCGCAAAGCTAACCAGCCGGTGGCGGCAGCGCTTGAGACTACCGCGCCGGACGGCTATTCTGGCGCGATTCAGATGCTGGTCGGCGCGGATTTCCAGGGCAAGGTGCTGGGGGTACGGGTGGTGGAGCATCATGAAACGCCGGGCCTCGGCGATAAAATTGAGCTGCGCATTTCCGACTGGATCACCCGCTTTAGCGGTGTGCAGCTGCATGGCGCGCATGACGCGCATTTCGCGGTGAAAAAAGATGGTGGCGATTTTGATCAGTTTACCGGCGCCACTATTACTCCGCGCGCGGTGGTGAACGCCGCCAAACGCACTACGCTGCTTATTGAAACGCTGCCGGAGAAACTCTCTTCGCTACCCGACTGTGGAGATGCAAATGAGTGAAGCTAAAAATTTATTGATCGGCGGACTGTGGAAAAACAACTCCGCGCTGGTGCAGCTGCTGGGCCTCTGCCCGCTGCTGGCGGTCACCTCGACCGCCACTAACGCGCTGGGCCTTGGCCTGGCGACCACGCTGGTGCTGACCATCACCAATAGCGCGATCTCCGCTTCGCGCCGCTGGGTGCCGTCGGAAATCCGTATCCCGATTTACGTCATGATCATCGCCTCGGTGGTGAGCTGCGTGCAGATGCTGATCAACGCCTACGCCTACGGTCTCTATCAGTCGCTGGGAATTTTTATTCCGCTGATTGTCACCAACTGCATCGTGGTGGGCCGTGCCGAGGCGGTGGCGTCGAAAAGCAGCATTCCGCTCTCGGCGCTGGACGGTTTCGCTATCGGTATGGGTGCCACCAGCGCGATGTTCGTGCTGGGATCGCTGCGCGAGATTATCGGCAACGGCACCCTATTCAACGGCGCCGATCAGCTGCTTGGCCCGTGGGCGAAGGTGTTGCGCGTGGAGGTGGTTCACTTCGACTCGCCGATGCTGCTGGCAATGCTGCCGCCGGGCGCCTTTATCGGCCTCGGCATGCTGCTTGCGGCCAAATATCTGCTTGATAAAAAACTGAAAGCGCGCGCCGCCGCCCGTCGCGACAGCGCGCTGCCGCAGGGCCAGACTGAGAAAGCGGTGTGAATAAAGAAAAACGCTATGAAATTCTGTCGCGGCTGCGGGCCAACAACCCGCATCCGACCACCGAGCTGAACTTTACCTCCCCTTTTGAACTGCTGATCGCCGTGCTGCTCTCGGCGCAGGCCACCGACGTCAGCGTCAATAAGGCGACGGCGAAGCTCTATCCGGTGGCCAATACGCCCGCCGCGATGCTGGAGCTGGGGGTCGAAGGGGTAAAAAGCTATATCAGGACCATCGGCCTGTTTAACAGCAAAGCGGAGAATGTGATTAAAACCTGCCGCATTCTGCTGGAAAAGCATCAGGGCGAGGTGCCGGAAGATCGCGCCGCGCTGGAGGCGCTGCCCGGCGTCGGCAGGAAAACCGCCAACGTGGTGCTGAACACCGCCTTCGGCTGGCCGACTATCGCCGTCGACACCCATATTTTCCGCGTCTGCAACCGCACCAACTTCGCGCCCGGTAAAAACGTCGAGCAGGTGGAGGAGAAGCTGCTGAAGGTGGTGCCGAAGGAGTTCAAGGTCGACTGTCACCACTGGCTGATCCTGCATGGCCGTTACACCTGCATCGCGCGTAAGCCGCGCTGTGGCTCCTGCCTGATTGAAGATCTCTGCGAATATAAAGAGAAAACCGATCTGTAACGCCGCGCGGGCATAAAAAAGCCGGTCTGATGACCGGCTTTTTTTATGGCGTCGCCTGAATCCCAGGTGATGGCCGCCGCGTCAGGCGCTTTCCGCTGCGTCCGCCGCGGCAATTTCCTGCTCGCGCTGCAGCCGATAGTAATCCGCCTGCGACGGCGCCAGCGGCGCACGCCCGCGAATGATGTCAGACATCTTCTCGGCGATCATCACCGTCGGCGCATTCAGGTTGCCGGTGGTAATTTGCGGCATGATCGAGGCATCCACCACGCGCAGGCGCTGCAGGCCATGCACGCGACCCTGATCGTCGACCACGTCCATCTCGCCATAGCCCATGGCGCAGCTGCCGCACGGGTGATAGGCAGTTTCCGCATGCTCGCGGATAAAGGCGTCGATCTGCTCGTCGCTCTGCACCGCGAAGCCCGGCTGGATCTCCGCGCCGCAGTAAGGCTCCAGCGCCGGCTGGCGCATGATTTCACGGGTCAGGCGCACCGCCGCGCGGAACTCCACCCAGTCGCGGGTTTCCGACATATAGTTGAAAAAGATCGAGGGCGCGTCATAGGGATCTTTCGATTTCAGCTTAATGCGCCCGCGGCTCATTGAGCGCATCGGCCCGACGTGCGCCTGAAAGCCATGCTGTTTAACCGGGCTACTGCCGTTGTAGTTAATCGCCACCGGCAGGAAGTGATATTGCAGATCGGGCCACTCCGGGTGATTATCGCTGCGGATAAAGCCGCCCGCCTCGAACTGATTGCTGGCGCCGATGCCGGTGCCTTTCAGCAGCCATTCTGCGCCGATCGCCGGCTGGTTCCACCACTTTAGCGCCGGATAGAGCGAGATCGGCTCTTTGCAGCGGTACTGCATATAGATTTCCAGATGATCCTGCAGGTTACGGCCGACGCCCGGCAGCGCATGCACCACGTCGATATCCAGTTCGCGCAGCCACTCTTCCGGGCCGACGCCGGAGCGCTGCAGGATCTGCGGCGAGGCGATTGCGCCGGCGCAGAGCAGCACTTCGCGCGTGGCGGTCGCCTGCTGGCGCTGCCCTTTGCGCAGCCAGGTGACGCCGGTGGCGGTTTTGCCCTCAAACAGGATACGATCGGTCTGCGCACGGGTGACAATAGTCAGGTTCGGCCGCGTTTTCGCCACGTCGAGATAGCCGCGCGCGGTGCTGGAGCGCCGTCCCTGCGGCGTGACGGTGCGATCCATCGGCCCAAAACCATCCTGACGGTAGCCGTTCAGATCGTCGGTTTCATGATGCCCCGCCTGCTTCGCCGCTTCGATAAAGGCGCGGTAGAGCGGATTGTTGCCCACCTTCGGCGTGGTGACGCTCAGGTAGCCTTCGCCGCCGTGATAGTCATTCTCGCCAATGTCGCGCTTCTCCGCGCGGCGGAAATAGGGCAGACAGTGCAGATAGGACCACTGTTCCAGCCCCTCTTTTTTCGCCCAGCCGTCGTAGTCGAGCGCGTTGCCGCGGATATAACACATGCCGTTGATCAGCGAAGAGCCGCCCAGCCCTTTTCCGCGTCCGCACTCCATGCGGCGGTTGTTCATCTGCGGTTCCGGCTCGGTCTCGTAGGCCCAGTTATAGCGTTTACCCTGCAGCGGATAAGCCAAAGCGGCTGGCATTTGGGTACGGAAGTCCCAGCGGTGATCGCGCCCGCCCGCTTCCAGTAACAGTACCGATACGTCAGCATCCTCGGTAAGGCGCGTGGCCAGTACATTGCCCGCAGAGCCTGCGCCGATAATGATGTAGTCAAATTTCTGCATTAAACCTCCGGAAACCGGCGGGCCAGGCCGCCGGGTTAGTCATTAAAACGCTGACGGGTAATCTCCTATCTCGATCAGCACGGATTTGGTGCGGGTGTAGTGCATCAGGGTATCGAGGCCGTTTTCACGCCCCACGCCCGAGAGCTTATAGCCGCCAACCGGCATCGGCGCCGGGGATTCGCCCCAGCTGTTCACCCAACAGATGCCCGCTTCCAGCTGATGGATCACGCGGTGCGCGCGGTTCAGCGACTGGGTGAAAACGCCGCCCGCCAGGCCATAGCCGGTGGCGTTGGCGCGCGTGATAGCTTCCTCTTCGTCATCAAACGCCAGGATGCTCATCACCGGGCCGAAGATCTCTTCACGTACGAGGCGCATTTCGTCGTGGCAGTCACTGAATACTGTCGGCTCGACGTAGTAGCCCTGCGCCAGCGCGCCTTCGGTAATGCGGTTGCCGCCCGCCAGCAGACGCGCGCCCTCTTCTTTACCCAGCTGCAGGTAAGAGACCACTTTTTCACAGTGCTGCGCGCTGACCAGCGGACCGAAGTTCACGGACGGATCGCGCGGGTCACCGGTTTTGATGCGCGCCATTTTCTCCAGTAGCCGCTTTTCAAATGCCGGCAGCAGCGAACGCTGGACGAATACCCGCGTGCCGTTGGTGCAGACCTGGCCGCTGCTGTAGAAGTTGGCCATCATCGCGCCGTCGACCGCCCGCTCCAGGTCGGCATCGTCAAAGACGATCAGCGGCGATTTGCCGCCCAGCTCCAGGGTAACCTCTTTCAGGTTAGCCAGCGCCGCGTCCGCCATCACCCGCTTGCCGGTATTGACCTCGCCGGTGAAGGAGATTTTTTCAATCTGCGGATGCTGGCTCAGCGCCTGTCCCACTTCCGCCGCGCCCTGCACCACGTTGAACACGCCGGCCGGCAGGCCCGCTTCGCTGTAGATTTTCGCCAGCTCCAGCGCGCTCAGCGGCGTTACTTCGCTCGGTTTGAAGATCATCGCATTGCCGGCCGCCAGCGCCGGAGCGCTTTTCCACAGGGCGATCTGGATCGGGTAGTTCCAGGCGCCGATGCCGGCGCAGACGCCCAGCGGTTCGCGGCGGGTATAGACCAGCGCGCTGTCGCGCAGCGGGATCTGTTCGCCCTGCAGCGCCGGCGCCAGCCCGGCGTAGTACTCCAGCACGTCGGCGCCGGTAACGATATCCACCGCCGCGGTTTCGCTAATCGGCTTGCCGGTATCGGCCGTCTCCAGCTCCGCCAGCGCCTGATTGCGCTCGCGCAGCAGGGCGACCGCCTTCAGCAGCACACGGCTGCGCTCTACCGGCGTATAGCTGCGCCAGATACGCTGGCCCGCCAGCGCGCTTTCGACGGCACGATCCACGTCCGCCCGGCTGGCGGCGGCGATCTCCGCCAGCGCCCTGCCGTTGGCCGGATTCACCGTGGTGAAGATCTCGCCCTGACCCTGCTCTTCGCGGCCATTGATGTAGTTGCCGCGGCGTGGTAGCTCTGCCATGTTTTCTCCTGTTAATGCATGTTCTGCGCCGGCTGTAGCCAGAGCGCAAGATTCTGGTAACAGATTGAACGCGCCCGCTCGAGCCCGTCCGCCATCGGCTGCGGCGCCAGCGTCATACGCAGCCACAGCCCGTCGATCAGCGCCGCCATGCAGCTGCCGGCGGCGCGCGCCTGTTCGCGCGGCATGACGCGGGCGAACTGCGCCGTCAGGTTCGACCAGAGACGACGGTCGTTAATGGTCTGCAGCCGCTGCAGGTTGTGCTGATGCAGGCTGTTGGTCCAGAACACCAGCCAGGTTTTCAGCACCGGCGCGTCAATCTGCGAAATATCAAAATTGCCGTCGATAATGGCGCGGAGCTGCGCCTCCGGCGTATCCGGCGCCTGCCGCCGCTGCCGCTCCACCGCCAGGTAGAGGTCGGCGAGGATCTGGCGCATACAGGCGTCCAGCAGGCCGTTTTTATCGCCGAAATAGTGGCTGACGATGCCGGTGGACACGCCCGCCTCTTTGGCGATTACCGCGAGGCTCGCTTCCGCCAGCCCTACCCGATCGATTACCGTCAGGGTGGCTTTAATTAGCTGCGCCTGGCGTATG
>NZ_JANION010000236.1:0-13347 GCF_024610815.1 Mixta sp. | reverse complement strand
GGGTTATGAAGTGCATCGGGGTATGGCGAAAACGGGCGTGGTCGGTACCCTGCGCGTCGGCAGCGGCGAAAAAACGCTGGGGCTGCGCGCCGACATGGATGCGTTGCCGATGCGCGAGCAGAACGACAAGCCGTGGCGTAGCAGCACAGAAAATAAATTTCATGGCTGCGGTCATGACGGACATACCGCAACGCTGCTGTGCGCCGCCGAATATCTGGCGCGTAGTCGCCGCTTCAACGGCACGCTGCATTTGATTTTCCAGCCGGGCGAGGAGCTGCTCTACGGCGGGCGGCTAATGCTGGAAGATGGACTGTTCCGCCAGTTCCCCTGCGACGCCATTTACGCACTGCATAATATGCCGGGCATTAAAAAAGGACACATCCATACCCGTACCGGCGCCATGCTGGCCTCCGCCGACACGCTGCATATTGAGGTGGTCGGTAAAGGCGGGCACGGCGGCTTCCCGGAAAAAACCACCGACGCCACGCTGGTGGCCTGCCAGATCGTGCTGGCGCTGCAAACCATCGTTTCGCGCAACGTTTCGCCGTTTGATCAGGCGGTGGTGACGGTTGGCAGCCTCTGTTCCGGCGAAGCGCCCAATATTATCAACGCCAGCGCGCTGCTGAAGTTGAGCGTACGCGCGCTGGACAACAACGTGCGGCAGCGGCTGTTGCAGCGTATTCGGGAGATTGCCCTTGGCCAGGCGCAAAGCATGGGCGCCGAAGTCAACATCGAGCACGTCAACGGCTGTCCGGCGCTGGTCAACGATGCCGATGCGACGGCGTTCGCCGTTGAGGTGGCGCGCGATCTGTTCGGCGCGGAGAAGGTCTGCGCCGATGCCGCGCCGGTGATGGGCAGCGAAGATTTCGCCTTTATGCTGGAGCAGAACCCCCGCGGCGGTTATCTGTTTCTCGGCGCTGGCGACGAGCCGGAACGCTGTATGGTGCATCATCCCGGTTACGATTTTAACGATGAACTGATCGCCCCCGGCGCGATCTTTTTCAGCTATCTTGCCGAACGCTTTTTAAAATAACGGTTTTGCGCAACGCGGCTGCTTTACAGGCATTTCCGCCGGAAGAGAACCGGCCGCGCAACAACAATGATGAAGGGAGTCATTATGTCCGCCACAGAGATCAACGCTGCGGCACCTGCCGCATTTCAGGGAAGCGGTCGGCTTATTCTCGGTATTATCGCCGGCGTGCTGACCTTTTGGCTTTTTGCCCAGTCGGTAGTGAATATCGTACCGGCGATTCAGCAGGAGGTGGCGATTCCGCTGGAGTCGCTCAATTTAGCGATAAGCCTGACGGGACTCTTTTCCGGCTGTTTTATTGTGGTGGCGGGCGGCTTCGCCGATCGTTTTGGCCGGGTGAAAATGACTCAGCTTGGCCTGCTGTTGAGTATTATCGGCTGCCTCTGCCTGATTATTTCGCAAAATACCCTGTTGTTCGCCGTGGGGCGCATTATCCAGGGGCTGTCGGCCGCCTGTATTATGCCCGCCACGCTGTCGCTGATTAAAGCCTACTATCAGGATGAAGCGCGGCAGCGGGCGCTGAGCTACTGGTCGATTGGTTCCTGGGGCGGCTCCGGCCTCTGCTCGCTGGCGGGCGGGGCGATTGCGACTTACTGGGGCTGGAAATGGGTGTTTATTTTATCGATTCTCTGCGCGCTGACCGGCATGCTGCTGATCCGCGGCACGCCGGAAAGCAAAGTCGCCGCAACGCAGGGAAACCGGTTCGACTACTTCGGTTTGTTCACCTTTGTGGTGATGCTGATCTGCCTGAACTGGACTATCACTAAAGGCAGCGCGTTCGGCTGGCTGAGCAGCGTGGTGCTGATCCCCGGCGCGGTTTTTGTGTTGGCGGCGCTGCTGTTTTTCACCGGCGCGCGTCGTAAAAAAAGCGCCAGCTTTATCGATTTCGCGCTGTTTAAACACCGCGCCTACAGCGGCGCGGCGCTCTCTAATTTCCTGCTGAACGCCGTCGCCGGCACGCTGATCGTCGCCAGCGTCTATGTTCAGCAGGGGCGCGGCTTCAGCGCTTTTCAGTCCGGCATGTTGACCATCGGCTATCTGATCGCGGTGCTGAGTATGATTCGGGTAGGTGAGAAACTGCTGCAAAAGACAGGCGCGCGCAGGCCGATGCTGTGGGGCACGGCGATCACCGGCGTCGGCGTGGCGCTGATGGCGTTCACGCGCCTGCCCGACGGCGTCTACGTGGCGGCGGTGCTGATCGGCTATATCCTGTTTGGGCTGGGGCTGGGCTTTTACGCCACGCCCTCCACCGATACCGCCATCTCCAGCGCGCCGGAAGATAAAATCGGCGTGGCGTCCGGCATTTATAAAATGGCCAGCTCGCTGGGCGGCGCCTTTGGGATTGCGATTTCCGCTTCCGCCTACGTGGCAATGCTGCCGCAGGGCGTGGCGGCCGCCGCTAGCGTCGGCCTGCTGGTGAACGTGTTGTTCTGCGTGCTCGCTTTCCTGGCGATTGCGCTGATGGTGCCGCGTCAGGCGAAGCAAGCCTGAGGTGAGTTAGGGCGACGGCCTCTCGCCGCGCGGCTGCGCGAAAGCGTGAAAATTTTTAATCAGCAGCCGGAGGCGGCGCGGCGGGAGACTGACAAGAACGACTCATTAATATTTTCCCGGTGCGATGAGCATTGCGGGCGCGCCTTTTTCTGTCCACTCTTTTACACGCTGGCATAAACGCCAGCGTTCCTTTTTTCAGCCTACATACCTTTGCCGTTCAGAACGCGGTGGCTCTTCTGTAACCCTTTTTATTGTGACTTTCATCACGTAAACAGGCGATTTCAGCGAAGGCTGTCTAAACTTATCTTTACCTTTTGCCGTTTAGCTGGAGAAAGCCCTTATAAATCAATGGGAAGTCCTGAATAAATCATTACAAAACTAATAACAGGGAGCAATATGGCCGACTATCCAACTGAACAACCTGCCGTCGCAGAGGCGGAAACGCTAACCAAAGATACCGTCAGACAACGCATCTTTATCGTGGTGCTGGTGGCGACCATGGGCGCGCTCGCCTTTGGCTACGATACCGGCATTATTTCTGGATCATTGCCCTTTATGTCCGCCGCGCCGTCGCAGGGTGGGCTGGGGCTGAACTCCTTTACCGAAGGCCTGGTCGCCTCGTCGCTGATTTTCGGCGCAGCGATCGGCTCCTTTCTGAGCGGGTTTTTCTCCGACCGCTTCGGCCGTCGCATGACGCTGCGTAGTCTGGCGCTGCTGTTTATCGCCGGCGCGCTGGGCACCGCCGTGGCGCCGACCGTGTCCACCATGATTGCCATGCGCTTTGTGCTGGGGATCGCCGTCGGCGGCGGTTCCTCCACCGTGCCGGTGTTTATCGCCGAGATTGCCGGACCAAAGCGCCGCGCGCCGCTGGTAAGCCGCAATGAATTGATGATCGTCAGCGGGCAGCTGCTTGCCTATGTCGTCAGCACCATCATGAGCTATACGCTGCACGATCCGCATATCTGGCGCTATATGCTGGCGCTGGCGATGGTGCCGGGCATTCTGCTGTTTATCGGCACCTTCTTCGTGCCCGCTTCGCCGCACTGGCTGGTGTCGGAAGGGCGCTTCACCGAGGCGCTGAAGGTACTGAAAAAGCTGCGCGAAACGCCGCGCGAGGTGCGCAAAGAGATGGCGGAGATGCGCAAGCAGGAACGGCTGGCGCGTAAGGGACCGTCGGTGAAAGCGCTGCTGAAAGAGCGCTGGGTGATTCGCGTGCTGCTGACAGGCTGCGGACTGGGCTTTGTGGCGCAGTTTACCGGTGTTAACGCCTTTATGTACTACACGCCGATCATTCTGAAAACTACCGGCATGGGCACTAACGCCTCGATCGCCGCCACCATCGGCAACGGCATCGTGTCAGTGCTCGCCACGCTGGTGGGCATCTGGGCGGTCAGCCGCTTCAGCCGTCGTCATATGCTGATGACCGGACTGAGCATCGTGATTCTGACGCAGATAGCGCTGGGCCTGACCCTGACGCTGCTGCCGCAGAACCTGACGCAGAGCTATCTGGCGCTGGCGTGCATTCTGGTGTTCCTGTTCTTTATGCAGATGTGCATTTCGCCGGTTTACTGGCTGCTGATGTCCGAGCTGTTCCCGATGAAGATTCGCGGCGCGCTGGCGGGCACCGCGGTCTGCTTCCAGTGGATCTGCAACGCGACGGTCGCGTTTGCTTTCCCGCTGCTGCTGAGCGTCATCGGCAATCAGACCTTTTTCCTGTTTGTGCTGCTGAATATCGGCTCCTTCATTTTCGTTTTCTTTATGCTGCCGGAGACGCGCGGCAAGAGCCTGGAGGAGATCGAAAATATGATGCGCAGCAAATACGGCGAAGTTTAAAAACGGCGGGCGGGCTATTATCAGCCTGCTTTGGACCTGATAACCAGCGCGAACGCGCTGCGTCAGGCGACAAGATGCCAACGCGACAGGGGGTTTAAAGAAAACCTCGTCGCGGACGGCGGTATAACCGGCAGCGTTGAGCTGCCGGTTATCGTTCAGAGCCGGTCAGGATCGGCTCTGCTCTATTCTTTCTTCCTGAACGAAGGGGTTAACATGTCAGGTTTATTTTCACCGTTCTCTTTAAAAGACGTCACGCTGCGCAACCGCATCGCGGTGCCGCCTATGTGCCAGTACACCGCCACCGACGGCCTGAGCAACGAATGGCATCGCGTACACTATAGCGGCCTGGCGCGCGGCGGCGCGGGACTGGTGATCGTCGAAGCCACGGCGGTATCGCCGGAAGGGCGCATCACTCCCGGCTGCCTCGGCATCTGGAACGATGAGCAGGCGGAGAAACTGGCGCAGATTGCGCGTGATATCAAAGCGGCGGGCGCGGTGCCGGGCATTCAGATCGCCCATGCCGGACGCAAAGCCAGCGCTAACCGTCCGTGGGAAGGCGACGACCATATCGCCGCTGACGACGGTCGCGGCTGGGAAACCATCGCGCCGTCCGCCGTCGCCTTCGGCGCAAATCTGCCGCAGGTGCCGAAAGCGATGACGCTGGACGATATCGCCCGCGTACGTGAAGATTTCGCTACCGCCGCCCGTCGCGCCCGCGACGCCGGTTTTGAATGGCTGGAGCTGCACTTTGCGCACGGCTACCTGGCGCAGAGCTTCTTCTCGGTGCAGGCTAACCAACGTCAGGATCAGTACGGCGGCGACCTCGCTGGCCGCAGCCGCTTTATGCTGGAAACGCTGGAAGCCGTGCGTCACGTCTGGCCGGAAAACCTGCCGCTGACCGCGCGTTTTGGCGTCATCGAATATGATGGCCGCGACGAGGAAACGCTGGCGGAATCGATTGAAGTGACCCGTCAGATGCGCGCTAACGGCCTGGATCTGCTGAGCGTCAGCATCGGCTTCTCCACCCCGGACGCCAATATTCCGTGGGGCCCGGCGTTCCTTGCGCCGATCGCCGAGCGCGTGCGCCGGGAAGCGCAGATTCCGGTCGCTTCCGCCTGGGGCATCGATGCGCCGGCTATTGCTAACCGCACCGTGGAAGAGCAACAGCTGGACCTGGTGATGGTGGGCCGCGCGCACCTGGCGAACCCGCACTGGCCGTATCAGGCCGCGCTGGCGCTGAAAGAAGAGAAGGCCGCCTGGGTGCTGCCTGCGCCGTATGCGCACTGGCTGGAGCGCTACCGCACCAGCGAGTAATCGCTTTCGGGCCTGCCGTCGGCGGGCCCGCTTCAACGCTTTTTCTACGGCCTCCCCACGGAGGCCGTTTTTATTGCGTACGGCCGTCCGCAAAACTCAGCGCCACGCCCTCAGCTGCGCTCGATCTTTTTCGCCGCCTCGTCCAGCACATCGACAATGGCGTAGAGCGCCTGCTGCGAAAGGTTTTCATCGGCCAGGCGGGTGTTCAGCGCCATCTTCATATTATGGATCGCGCGCTGCACTTCCGGCTGGCTGCGATTGTTAGCCAGCACCGCCAACGACGCCAGACGCGCCATTACCGCCTCCAGCTGCGGCTGCTGCTGCGCCAGATGCGCTTCGCCCTCGGCGGTGATCAGGTGATTTTTCTTGTTGCCTTCTTCCGCCACCGCCTGGATATAGCCCATCTCCTCCATCAGCGTCAGGTTAGGGTAAACCAGGCTGGGGCTGGGGGTATATTCGCCGCGCGACAGCTCCTCGATCGCCTTGATGATCTCGTAGCCGTGCGCCGGACGCTGCGCCAGCACCGTTAAAATCAGCAGGCGCACCTCGGTGGCGTCCAGCAGGCGCTCTTTACGCTTTCTGTAGGCAAAAAAGGCGGAACCGTTTTTATCTTTCATCGTTTTACGTCACGTTTGAGAATAAATAAGGAACGGCGCGTTCCCGATCGGTCCGCGCCGCAACCGGAAAGTGACGCTTACTTGCTGTGCCAGTAGGCAACGCCGCGCACGTAGCTGTCGTTAATCTGACGCTGTTCCGTCAGGTAGTCGAGCAGCGTTTTTACCCGATCGCCTTCGCCGGTGATCCAGAGAAAATAGCCCTGCGGCGGGATCGGCAGTCGCTCCAGCGCGGCGTGCGCGATAGCGGTATCGCCGGCAGGCAGGAAATGACAGGTGATGCCGTCCAGCGGCGGCAGGTAGGCTTTGCTCTGCGCTTCGTCCGCCATAATCATCAGATGCACTTCAGCTTCCACCTGCGCTGCGCGCAGCTCCGCCAGGCGGCGTCCCAGCGCAGGCAGGCCCGTTTCGTCGCACAGATAGAGCTGGAAGGCGTAGTCGGTCGGCATGCAGAAAGAGCCGCGCGGCCCGCCGATCACCAGCGGATCGTTCTCCTGCGCCCGTTCCGCCCAGTCGCTCGCCACGCCGCCCGGATGGATAAAGAAATCGATGGTTAAACGATTGGTCGCCGCGTCATACGCCAGCGGAGTGTAGTCGCGCGATGCCGGGCGCTTGCCCTCCGGCCAGACCACGCCCTGTTCGCCCACTTCCGGCAGGCTCAGCTCGCCGCTGGCGGCGTCAGGAAAAAAGAGTTTGATGTGATCGTCGAAGCTGTGGGAGGTGAAGCCCTGGAGATCGTCGCCGGTCAGTACGATGCGGTAAAAACTGCCGATACGCGTCTTGCTCTGCACGCGGAGCTGACGCAGCCGCAGCTCGTTTTTCTTACGGGTGGGCAGCGGCCAGTTCTGTGCGGTGATGTCTGCGCTCATCGTGATTGTCTCGTCTGAAGTAAAAGCAGAAACATATCCAAGATATATCTTAACCACAAGATCCTTTTGTGCGCTTTCAGGAAGGATTTGACTATTTTTGCCTGTTTAGTGCGCGAAAATCTTTACGTTTACTAATCTTTTTCAGGTTAGCGATACGGCAGCAAGCGCATTGTTGCCGGTCATTTTTTGTTACTTCAGGAGCCCGCCGATGAACCCCAATGCGACCAGACGCCACTCTGCGCTTGCTGTGGCGCTGTATGAATTCCTTAATCCGATCCCGCTCGGCTTTTTCACCGCCGCATGGATTTTTGACATTATTTATCTCAACAGTCCTCACCCGATGTGGACGAAAAGCGCCAGCTGGCTGATCGCTTTCGGCCTGATTATCGCCATTATTCCTCGGCTGATTAACCTGGTGCAGGTATGGGTCGGCGTTTCATGGCCGCAAACCTCGCCGGTGAAAATCCATTTCTGGGCCAACCTGCTGGCTATTGTGCTGGCGATCTTCAACGCCTTTGTGCACAGCCGCGATGCGTATGCGGTGGCGCCCGCTGGCGTGATCCTCTCTACTTTGGTGGTGGCGCTGCTGTGTCTGGCCAATATTCAGCTTGCTCTGCGCCTGCGTAGCGCTGAAGGAGTCGCGCGATGAAAAAATCAATTTTACTGCTGGCGCTCTCTTCCGCGCTGTTGCTGAGCGGCTGTGATGAACAGGCTGCTGTCGATGCTGAACAACAGATGGGGCCCGATCCGGTATTGCCGAAGGCGCAGGACTTCTTGATGCCGCCGATGCAGGTGCCGAAGGGCGTTAGCTGGAAGCAGGGCGAGACGCCGAAGGTTGCCAGCGGACTGCGCATCACGAAAGTGGCGGACGGCTTTATGCATCCGCGTCAGGTATATGTGCTGCCGAATAATGATGTGCTGGTGGTGGAAGCCAACAGTCCCGGCACCGCGCCGGTGACCGCGCCGAAACAGCTGGTGATGGGAATGGTGCAGAAATCCTCCGGCAAGGGCGGCAAAGGGGGCAACCGCATTACGCTGCTGCGCAATCCCAGCGGCGACGGCGTAACCTGGGAAAAGCATATCTTTCTTGAGAATCTCTATTCACCGTTCGGCGTACAGCTGGTGGGCGATACGCTTTACGTCGCCAACGCCGACAGCATCAGGCGCTACCATTATGAAACGGGCGCGACGCGTATTACCGATCCCGGTACGGAATTGGCCGATCTGCCGGGCGGCATTAACCACCACTGGACTAAATCGCTGCTGGCCAGCCCGGACGGCAGCAAGCTCTATGTCGGCGTGGGATCTAACAGCAATATTACTGAAAACGGCCTTGATGCAGAGTATCGCCGCGCCGCGGTGCTGGAAGTCGATACCGCCACCGGCGGCAGCCGCATCTACGCTTCCGGCCTGCGTAATCCCACCGGCTTGCAGTGGGAGCCGCAAACCGGCAAGCTTTGGGCGATCGTCAACGAACGCGACGAGATCGGCGCCGATCTGGTGCCGGACTATCTGACGTCGGTGCAGGAAGGCGGCTTCTACGGCTGGCCCTGGAGTTATTTCGGCCAGCATGTCGACCATCGCGTCATGCCGCAGCGCCCCGATCTGGTGGCGAAGGCGATCAAGCCTGACTATGCGCTCAGCTCGCACGTCGCCCCGCTGGGACTGCTGTTCTATACCGGCAGCAATCTGCCGGAGAAATATCGCGGCGGGGCCTTTATCAGCGAACACGGCAGCTGGGACAGAACCCCGCTGAACGGCTATCGCGTTTCGTTCGTCGCCTTCCGGGATGGCAAGCCGGTCGGCAAGCCGGAGCCGTTTGTCACCGGATTTTTGACCGACGATCAGAAAGAGGTGCGCGGCCTGCCGGTTGGGCTGGCAATGGATAAGCAGGGCGGGGTGCTGATTGCGGATGATGCGGGCAATACCGTCTGGCGCGTGACCGCGGCCGGGACGCCGTAGCGAAATGACGGCGCGCCGTCGGCGCGCCGGAAAATCTTACTCCGTCAGGAAGGGATAATCGGTATAGCCGCGCTCGTAGGGCGGCTCCATCCGATAGATGGTCTCGTTATCCACGGCGTTTAGCGGCGCCTGCCGTTTAAAACGCTCCACCAAATCTGGGTTGGCGATAAACAGTTTGCCGAAGCTCACCGCGTCCGCCCGGCCCTCTTCAATCAGCTTCTCCGCCTCTTCACGCGTAATGCCTTCGTTGGCGATAAACGCGCCGCTGAACTTTTCCCGCACCAGCGGGCCGATCGGCTCCGCCTGAGTCAGCGCTTCGCGGGCGAAAATAAACGCCAGCTGGCGCGCGTCGAGCTGCTCCGCCACGTAGCCGAACAGCGCCTGCGGGTTGGAATCGGACATGGAATAGGCGTTGGACATCAGGTTCAGATGCACGCCGACGCGATCCGCCGACCAGACGGTCAGCACCGCATCCACTATCTCCAGCAGGAAACGGGCGCGGTTCTCAATAGCGCCGCCGTAGCGATCGCTGCGTTTGTTAGAGCCGTCATGCAGGAACTGATCGATCAGATAGCCGTTGGCGGCGTGGATCTCAACGCCGTCGAAGCCCGCCTGGCGCGCGTTTTCCGCCGCGCGGCGAAAATCTTCCACGATGCCGGGAATTTCGTCGGTCTCCAGTGCACGCGGCGTGACGTAAGGACGCTGCGGTCGCACCAGCGTCACATGGCCTTCCGGCGCGATGGCGCTGGGCGCGACCGGCAGATCGCCATTAAGATGTATCGGATCGGAAACACGGCCCACATGCCAGAGTTGCAGCACGATTTTGCCGTCGGCCTGATGCACCGCGTCGGTAATTTTGCGCCAGCCCGCCACCTGCTCTTCGCTCCAGATGCCCGGCGTGCTGGGATAGCCAACGCCCTGCGGTGTTACCGAGGTCGCTTCGGTGACAATCAGGCCGGCGCTGGCGCGCTGCACATAGTACTTCAGCATCACCTCGTTAGGCGTACGCGCCTCGACCGCGCGCATACGCGTCAGCGGGGCCATGACAATACGGTTCTTTAACGCCAGTGCGCCGATTTTTACCGGTTGGTACAAGCTTGCCATAGTTACCTCATCCATTCAGTGGGTGTCGGACTGCGAACCTGCATCATGCGTAGTGACGCTAAGGGCGTCAATCGGCGGAGGGACGGATAGAGGCGGCGCAGCATAGAGTGTTAAAAGATAGCGAAGATTTAGGTGCATAAAAACCCGGAATATATCGCTTAAATAAACAGGTCTGGCGTTAATCATCCTGATGATTACACGATGTTTCTTATTAAAAATGATTTTTTATTCATTCTGTATGGTTGTTCTCATCGGCAAAGAGTGCCATGATGTCGGCCACTTTTTATCGCCCCCCAGCTTTAACGCGTGAGGTTATCGCTATGTTCGGATTGATGCAGGCTCTGCGCCGCTGTTCCCATCATTGCCGATGGTCGCCGCGTGGGCGCGTTCCCGCCATTTCCCCGATTACCCGCCAGTTTCCCATGCGGTGAGGCTAACCGAAGCCCGCTGTTGGACATGCGTAAAAACAGAGGCCTTCTGGTTTTACTGATGTCTATCGGTTGCCGCTGAACCCCGTTCTGCTTCGCATCCTTTCGACACGTTTCGCCGGGAAGCTGATTCCCATTGCCGTGCCTTGCGCACCCACTCATCCTTGACCCTGGGGATTTGTGTTATGAACCCACTGAAAATAGCCGCCAGCGCCGCGCTGGCGCCAGCACTGACCGTCGGACGCGACGTTGTGGCGCTCGACAGCACCGACTTTACGGATGTGGCGGCGGTTGTCGTCTCGGTAGCGGAGGCGCGCAGCGGCATACTGGGGCTGCTGCGCCATACCGGTTTCTCTTTCCCGGTTTTCCTGGCAGTCAGCCAGGCGAGCGAAGCGGAAAGCCTGCCGCCGGTTACCGGGCTGCTGGACGGCAGCGCCGAATCGCTGGCGCGGCTGGCGCAGGCTGCGGAGGAGTATGAGGCCGGACTGCTGCCGCCGTTTTTCGATACTCTGACCAAATATGTCGCCATGAATAACAGCACCTTCGCCTGTCCGGGGCACCAGGGCGGGGCGTTTTTCAAAAAGCATCCGGCGGGGCGGCAATTCTGGTCATTCTATGGCGAGAACCTGTTCCGTTCCGATATGTGCAATGCCGACGTCCGGCTGGGCGATCTGCTGATCCATGAGGGATCGGCGAAGGATGCGCAGAAGTTCGCCGCCAAAGTGTTCAACGCCGATAAAACCTATTTCGTGCTGAACGGTACCTCCAGCGCCAATAAAGTCGTGACCAACGCGCTGCTGACGCGCGGCGATCTGGTGCTGTTCGACCGCAATAACCATAAATCCAACCATCACGGCGCGCTGATTCAGGCGGGCGCGACGCCGGTCTATCTGGAAGCGGCGCGCAATCCCTTCGGTTTTATCGGCGGCATCGACGCCCACTGTTTCGATGAGGAATATCTGCGCGAGCAGCTGCGCGCCGTCGCGCCGGAACGCGCCGACGAAGCGCGGCCGTTTCGCCTGGCGATTATCCAGCTGGGCACCTATGACGGCACCGTTTATAACGCCCGGCAGGTGATCGACCGCATCGGCCATCTGTGCGATTACATTCTGTTTGATTCCGCCTGGGTAGGCTATGAGCAGTTTATTCCGATTATGGAAGCCTGTTCACCGCTGCTGCTTGAGCTGAATGCGAACGATCCGGGCATCTTCGTTACCCAGTCGGTGCATAAACAGCAGGCCGGTTTTTCGCAAACCTCGCAGATTCATAAAAAAGATAACCATATTCGCGGGCAGAAACGCTTTTGTAGCCACAAGCGGCTGAATAACGCCTTTATGCTGCATGCGTCGACCAGCCCGTTTTATCCGCTGTTCGCCGCGCTGGACGTGAATGCCAAAATACATCAGGGCGAGGCGGGACGTCGGCTGTGGCACGAGTGCGTTATGCTGGGCATCGAGGCGCGTAAGGCGATTCTGACGCAGTGCCGTTTGATTCGCCCCTTTGTGCCGGAAAGCGTTAATGGCGCTCCGTGGCAGGCGGCACCCACCGCAGAGATTGCGCGCGACGCGCGTTATTTCAGCTTCGCGCCGCAGGACCGCTGGCATGGCTTTACGGGTTACGCCGAAGATCAATACCTCGTCGATCCCTGTAAGCTGTTGTTGACCACGCCCGGCATTGATGCCGCCAGCGGCGAATACAGCGAATTTGGCGTGCCGGCCGCTATTCTCGCCAACTTCCTGCGTGAAAACGGCATCGTGCCGGAAAAAAGCGATTTGAATTCGATTCTGTTTCTGCTGACTCCCGCGGAAAGCGCCGCGAAAATGGCGCATCTGGTGGCGATGCTGGTGCGGTTCGAACAGCATATTGAGGCGGATTCGCCGATGAGCGAGGTTCTGCCGGTGTTGTACAGCAAGCATGAGGCGCGCTATCGCGGTTACGGCCTGCGCCGCTTATGTCAGGAGATGCACGATCTTTATGTCGGCTACGGCGTAAAAGATTTGCAGAAGGCGATGTTCCGACAGGCGAGTCTGCCGCAGGTGAAGATGAATCCGCAGGACGCCAATCAGGCTTTTATTCGCGGCAACGTCGAGCTGGTGCCCATTGCGCAGGCGGAAGGGCGCATTGCTGCGGAAGGCGCGCTGCCTTATCCGCCAGGCGTGCTGTGCGTGGTGCCAGGAGAAGTCTGGGGCGGAGCGGCGCAGCGTTACTTCCTGGCGCTGGAGGAGGGGCTTAATCTTTTGCCTGGTTTTTCACCGGAATTGCAGGGCGTTTATAGCGAAACGGATGAGCGGGGAGTAAAACGGTTATATGGATATATCATTACAGACTGAGGGATTACCTTGACCTCACAACGTTAACTGTATGATAATTTTTAGATAAATTTTCCCTGGTGTTGGCCAAATGGCAACCTGATCTCAAATGGTCAGGTTTTTTTTTGCTTAAAATTTAATCTTTGTCTTTTACTTTCATACACTTTACGATGTAGCGAACCAGCTTGTAAGTTAGACTTAGGTACAGGGCCCTGCCTTTGCGGGTAGATTAGGGAAGATATAACGTTATTTTGAGGTTAAGGATGTCACTATTTTTCACAGAAAATCAGGCGATCATCGACACCGCTCAGCATTATTTCGACAGAAAGTTAAAGCAGCTTGGTGATTTAAAATACGCTTACATGGTGTTAAATAAAAAAAATCCCGCTGATA
>NZ_JANION010000004.1:0-2926 GCF_024610815.1 Mixta sp. | reverse complement strand
TTTCAGAAGATGCTTAATCAAAACCCGTGCCACTTTCAATTTCTCTGAATAAGTTTACACAACTTTGAATTTTAACCGCCGCCCACGATGCGGTTTTCGCCGCTGCGCGCCGCTTTTAAACAGCCATTTCATTATGCGGTTTACCCCGCTAAGATAGCGCCCTGAGCGCCTGCGTCGCGCTGCCGTATGAACGATCCGCAACGTAGCCGGTCAAAACTTTACTCTCTGCCCAGGGGAAGAAGTATGTTCAATCGCTTGAAGAAAAATGTCATCGCCTCGCTTATTGTCACGCTGCTGGCGGGCAACGTGGTTACTTCCCAGGCAGACGTCGCTGATTCGCTCCCGGATATCGGCACCACCGCAGGCGGCACGCTATCGATTAATCAGGAACTGCAGATGGGCGATTTTTATGTGCGCCAGCTGCGAGCCAGCGCGCCGCTGATTAACGATCCGCTGCTGAATCAGTACATCAATCAGCTTGGCATGCGACTGGTGGCCCATGCTGATTCGGTGCGCACCCCTTTCCATTTCTACCTGATCCGCAACGATGAGATCAACGCCTTCGCCTTTTTCGGCGGCAACGTGGTGCTGCATTCGGCGTTGTTCCGCACCAGCGATAATGAAAGCCAGCTGGCTTCGGTCATCGCGCATGAGATATCGCACGTCACTCAACGCCACCTGGCGCGCGCGATGGAAGATCAGCAGCGCAACGCGCCGCTGACCTGGGTCGGCGCGCTCGGCTCGATTCTGCTGGCGATGGCGAATCCGCAGGCGGGCATGGCGGGTTTGGCCGGCACATTAGCCGGCACCCAGCAGGGCATTATCTCCTTCACGCAAAACAATGAGCAGGAGGCGGATCGTATCGGCATTCAGGTGTTGCAACGCGCCGGTTTCGATCCGCAGGCGATGCCGACCTTCCTGCAAAAGCTGGCGGATCAGTCGCGCTTCGCCTCTAAGCCGCCGGAAATTCTGCTGACGCACCCGCTGCCTGACAGCCGTCTGGCCGATGCCCGCAACCGCGCCGAACAGATGCGTCCGGTCGTTGTGCAATCCTCACAGGATTACTACATGGCGAAAGCGCGCGCGCTGGGCATGTACGCCACCGGGCAGAATCAGCTGGGCGAGGATCTGCTGGTTGAGTGGTCCAAAGGCAACGCGCGCCAGCAGCAGGCGGCGCAGTACGGCAGAGCGCTGCTGTTCCTGGAAGCGAAAAGTTTCGCCAACGCAAAAAAGATTATCGAACCGCTACTGGCGAAAGCGCCGAATAATGTCTGGTTTCTCGATATCATGACCGACATCGATATCGGGCTGAACCAGCCGCAGCAGGCGGTTGCTCGCCTGTCGGCGCTGAAGGCCAGCAGCAGCGATCCGGTTTTGCAGCTCAACCTGGCGAACGCCCTGCTGGAAGCGAAGCAGCCCGCCGCCGCCAGCCGCGTATTAAACCGCTATACCTGGGCGCATCCTGACGACGTCAACGGTTGGGACCTGCTGGCGCAGGCGTCGGCGGCGCAAAATCTGCGCGATGAGGAGCTGTCGGCGCGTGCCGAAGGGCTGGCGCTTACCGGTCAGCTGGATCAGGCGATTACCACGCTCAGCAGCGCCAGCGCGCAGGTTAAGCTGGGCAGTCTGCAACAGGCGCGCTATGACGCGCGCATCGACCAGCTGCGTCAGTTACAGCTGCGCTTCCGACAGTATCAGAAAGGACGTTAATCAGAGGAAAAGTGAATGACCACGGTCACCATTTATCACAACCCACGCTGCTCCAAAAGCCGCGAAACGCTGGCGCTACTGGAACAGCGCGGCATCGAGCCGAACGTCGTGCTCTATTTACAACAACCGCCCGACGTCGCGACGCTGCGCCAGCTGGTGCAGTCGCTTGGGCTGAGCAGCGTGCGCGCGCTGATGCGTACTAAAGAAGAGGAATATCAGGCGCTGGGGCTGGACGATCCGGCGCTGAGCGAAGAAGCGCTGCTGACGGCGCTGGCCGCTCATCCGAAACTGATGGAGCGCCCGATCGTCGTGGCGCAGGGAAAAGCGCGTCTGGGGCGTCCACCGGAGCAGGTGCTGGAGATCCTGTAGATCTTACAGCGCCAGGATCTCTTTAACGAAGGGGATCGTTAGCTTGCGCTGGGCAGTGATCGAGGCACGATCGAGCCGATCCAGCGTGATGAATAAGGTGCGCATCTCCCGATCAAGCCGTTTCAGCAGGAAGCGGCCCACATCTTCAGGCAGCTCAAAACCGCGCAGGCTGGCGCGCAGCTGCAGCGCCTGCAGTTTATCTTCGTCGGAAAGCGGCTGCAGTTTGTAGATCTGCCCCCAGTCAAGACGCGAAGCGAGATCCGGCAGCTTCAGATTCAGCTGACGCGGCGGACGATCGCCAGTGATTAACAGGCGGGTCTTGCCGGTCTCAAGGATGCGATTGTAGAGATCGAAAATCGCCATTTCCCACTCTTCCTCGCCGGCAATGCACTCAATATTGTCGATGCAGACCAGCGCCAGCTGCTCCATACCGTCAAGCACCTCCGGCACGAACCAGGTGCGCTTATCCAATGGCACATAGCCGACGGCGTCGCCGCGCATGGACATTTCCGCGCAGGCGGCGTGCAGTAAATGGCTGCGCCCCCCGCCTTCGCGTGACCAGAAATAGAGATAGCTGCCATGTTCCTGCGCCAGAGCGCCTTTAAGTGCGGCCAGCAGGGACGCATTTTCACCCGGCCAAAAGCTGGCGAAGGTTTCATCATCCGGTAAATAGAGAGGCAGTGAAAGTTGTGCCGGCGTGTTCAGAAGCACCTCAAGTTTGAACGGGCTAAAAACGGCGGTAGTTTAACACATCTTTTCAAAGGAAATGAAACAGGAACGAAGCGCTGCGCCTGACAGATCAGGCGCAGCGCAAGCGGTAAGTTGATAAGGTTCCCTGGTGTTGGGG